>CALNBU010000417.1 GCA_937875615.1 uncultured Archangium sp. | reverse complement strand
CTGCGCCCTGGGCACCCAGCTGAAGAACAGGCCCAGCGAGAGCGAAAGGCTCAGCGTGCCGGCCAGCAACCACCGCCAGTCGACAGAGAAGCGCGGCGCCAACGACTGCATGGTGGTCGCGATGCGCTCCGCGTCGAAGCCCAGGTCGAGCAGCTCCAGCCGCACCTCGGCGTCCGACGCGCCGGCCTTCAGGCGCCGCCGCGCGTACGCCGCCGCATCTTCTTGAGCGCCACTCATTCGGTCGACTCCGAGGCCTCGGGCCCGCTCGGCGGTGAGCGCCGATGCTTCGCGGCGAGGCGACGGACCACGTCGAGCGCCAGCGCCCCGCAGGTGTTCGCCGTCACCACCAGGGCTGCGCCACGGCGCTTCGCGCTCACATCGGGCGCTCTTAGTCGAATTTCATTGCTGCGAGGTGACCCGGAGTTGGCGGAGACTCGCCGCCGTGCTGCTGCGCATTCTCGAGATGGTGCTGCCGGCCAGACGGGGGGAACGACGACTCACCTTCACCCTCTTCTTCCATTCGCTCTTCGCGGTGGGCGCCTTCCTCACCGGGCGCACGGTGCGCGACGCGCTGTTCCTGGCGCACGGCGAGCGCGCCCAGCTGGCGTGGATGTACGTCGCCAGCGCAATCTTCGTGACGCTCAGCGGGTTGCTGTACGGCCGCTACGCCGCGCGCCTGCGCCGAGACCTGATGGCGCTGGTCTCCGCCTCGCTCTTCGGGGCGGTGTTCATCATGCTGTGGGCCGCCGAGCGCTTCCAGCTCCCGGGCATCTACAACATCATCTACGTCGCGGTGGAGGTGATGGGGGCGCTGGTGCTGGTGCAGTTCTGGACCCTCGCCAACGAGCTGTTCAACGCCCGCGAGGCCAAGCGCCTCTATGGCTTCATCGGCGCCGGCGGGACCTTCGCCAACATCTTCATCGGGCTGGTCGGCGCGGGCATCGCGAAGCGCTTCGGCACCGCCTCGCTGTTGCTGATGTGCGCCCTGTTGCTGCTCATCACCGGCGTCGCGAGCTACGCCGCGGGTCGCCTCGGCCGCCAGCGGCTCTTCGCCCGCGCCGCCTCCGGAAAGCCCTCCCCGGCCAGGCGCAGCGGAGGCGCCAGCCGAGTCCTCAACGACGCGCATCTGCGCTCGGTGGCCATCCTCTCCGCCATCACCTTCTTCACCACCACCCTCATCGACTTCCAGTTCAAGGTGGTCGCCGCCGACAAGCTCCAGGGCGACGAGCTGGCGGCCTACTTCGGCTACTTCAGCGCGGCGGTGGGCGTGCTGGCGCTGGGGCTGCAGCTCTTCGGCACCAGCCGGCTGCTCAACCGCGCGGGCGTCATCGGCTCGCTGGCGGTGCTGCCGGTGTCGCTGGCGCTGGGCGACGTGGCGCTGCTCATCTTCCCCGTGCTGTGGGCGGCCTCCATGGCCAAGGGCGCCGACACGCTGTTCCGCTACTCGGTCAACGACGCCACCACGCAGATCCTCTACCTGCCGGTGCCGGCGCAGGTGCGCGTCTCCGCCAAGGCCTTCATCGACGGCGTGGTGAAGCCCCTGGCCATCGGGCTGGCCGGCCTGGCCCTCGCCGGCTACCGGACCTTCCTCGGAGGAGACCCCTACCGGCTGGCCTGGGTCTCGCTCTTCTCGGTCTCGGCGGTCTTATCATTGGCGGCTTCGTCGCTCTCTCTGT
>CALNBU010000416.1 GCA_937875615.1 uncultured Archangium sp. | reverse complement strand
GTCCGCTGGCCGGGGCGCTGGCCCTCACCCTGATGGCCTGCGGCGAGTCCACCCTGGTGGCGGCCAACCAACCGCTGACGGTGTACGGCACCTCGCCGGACACGGTGTCGGCGCGCGGCGGCGAGCGCCTGACGCTGCACGGGGCGGGCCTCACCAACGACTGCCAGGTGGAGCTGGGCGAGAAGACGGTGCGCGCGGAGTTCATCTCCGAGAACGAGCTGCGGGTGCGCGCCCCGCCGCTCTTCGCCGGGCGCGCGCCGCTGACGGTGAAGGGCGCCAACGGGAGCTCCGCGGTGCTGGACGACGGGCTGGAGGTGGTGGCGCTGCAGCTTCGCTTCGTGGAGGCGCCGCCGCACGCGCTGCCGTTGCCGGCGGGCACCGTCGACTCCGCGGCCTTCGTCGACCTCGACTTCGACGGCGACCTCGACTTCGTCACCTGCGGCGCGGGCTGTCAGCCGTGGCTCAACGACGGCAACTCCAACTTCTCGGTGGCCAGCGACGCCGGCACCGGGCTGCCCGCGGGCGCCACCCTGCTGGCGCTGCGCGACCTCGACCGCGACGCCCGGCCCGACCTGGTGCTGGCGGTGAGCGGCGCCGGCGCGGTGTACCTGAGCGACGACGGCGGCTTCCGGGAGGCCCTGGCGCTGGGCGCGCTGGAGGCGGTGGCCTTCGGCGACCTGGACGGCGACGGGAAGCAGGACCTGGTGACGGCCGGCGGCGGCTGGTTGACGGTGCGCCCGCTCCGCTTCGTCGCGCCCGCGGCGCCCGACGCCGGCGAGCCCGACGCCGGTGAGGTGGAGGAAGACGCGGGCGTCTCCGGAGACGACGCGGGGGTGGCGGTGCTGGACGCCGGCGCGGTGGACGCAGGGCCACAACCACTTGAAATTCCAGCCGCGCGACAGGTGCTGGTGGCCGACTTCGACGGCGACGGCGACGACGACGTGGTGCTGTCTACCCGCGACGCGCCGGGCGGCGTGGCGCTGCGCCTGTTCCTCAACGCCGACGGCTGGCTCTCGGAGGTGCTGGGTGGCCTGCCGGGCTCTCCGGTGCAGCCGGTGAAGGCGCTGGCGGCGGGAGACGTCAACGGCGACGGGCACCTCGACCTGCTGGTGGTGGGCGACGGCCAGGACCGGCTGCTCCTCAACGACGGCGCCGCGCACTTCTTCGACGCCACCCCGGCGATGATGCCCGTCGACAACTCACCGGGCACCTCGGTGGTGCTGGTGGACCTCGACAGGGACCGGGACCTCGACGCGGTCATCGGCAACGGCACCGGCGCGGCGCGGCTCTACATCAACCAGGGCCAGGGCCGCTTCGCCGACCAGACGCCGCTGTTGCCGGTGGCCTCGCGCGCGCTGGCGCAGGTGCTGGCCGCCGACTTCGACGGCGACGGCGACGACGACGTGCTGCT
>CALNBU010000415.1 GCA_937875615.1 uncultured Archangium sp. | reverse complement strand
AGCCGGGCGAGCACCCGGGCGAGAGCCGCGCCAGCAGTACGCCGCGCAGGTGCACGTCGGCCAGCAGCAGCTCGCCGTCCACCGTCCAGTCCACCTCCAGCTCGGTCGCGTCCGTGGGCGGCGGCTGGTCCAGCGCGCGGGCGTGGCTGGCGGCGTTGAGGAAGGGCGCCAGCAGCGGGTTGCTCCAGTCGGCCAGCGCCGGCGTGGGGAGCCGGTTGTAGAGCCACACGTCGCCGATGATGTCCCCCTCCGGCGCGTGGAGGTACGCCCAGGCCACGCGCCCGTCGTCGTCGATGACCAGCGCGCAGCCGGTCTCGGGGTGGCGGTGCTCGGCGAGGAAGGGCATCACCCCAGCTTGCGCGCGTGCAGGACCGCGTCGACGCCCGAGAGGGTGGTGCGGGGGCGCTCCTCGGCCACCAGCCACGTCCAGCGGGTGGCGTCGAGCGCGGCCCGGGCGGCGGCCACCGACACCTGCACCTGCCCGGCCGCGGCGGTGGGCGCGCCGGTGGACGGGTCCCGGGGTTGATGGCCCACCAGCAGCAGCTGGCCACCCGGCGCCACGCCCTCGGCCATGCGCCGCACCCACTCGTCGACGTCGCCCGCGATGTGCACGTGCAGGCCCAGCACGAGGTCGAAATGTCCGGGCGCCGGGCGCCAGCTCGACAGGTCGCCTTCGAGCCAGGTGACGCGCGGAGAGAAACCCGCGGCCTCAGCAAGCGCGCGCCCCTGCGTCAGCGCGCTCACCGAGAAGTCCACCGCCGTCACCTCCCAGCCGTGACCCGCGAGCCACAGCGTCTCCGCGCCGTGCCCGCAGCCGGCGTCGAGGGCGCGGCCCGGCGGATGTCCGGTGAGGGCCTCGACGAGGTGCGGGTTCGGCGGCTTCTGCGCCAGCCGGTCGCCGTGCGTGCGCAGCGCCTCCTGCCAGCGTCGTTCCCACCAGGTCTGGTCGTAGTCCATGGCTGACTCCGTCAGGTCGATTCGTTCTCGAAGGCGATGGGCGGCGGCGGCGTCTCGTGCGCGCGCAGGTGCCGGCGCAGCGCCACCGAGGGGAGGTGGAAGTCCAGCTCCAGCGTCGCGCGGCCCTCGTACCGCGCCAGCCGTTGGAAGCTGACCGCGGCGAGGTGGTCAGA
>CALNBU010000414.1 GCA_937875615.1 uncultured Archangium sp. | reverse complement strand
AATTCATCAAGCTGGAGGCGCTGCTCAAATTTGCCGGCGCGGTGGAGCCCGGGGATGTTGAAGGGCTCGCCCTCGCGCCGCAGCGGGGTGACGGCGGGGGCCTCGACGGGCGCGCCTACGTCTTGCTGGCCGGCGCCGAGGGAACGGCCTTTGGTCGCGTCTCCCAGCCCGCTGTGGAGGTCACCGCGGTGTCGGAGTTCACGCTCCATGACATGGCCTGGACGGAGCCCCCGGACGGCGGTCGGGGCCAGTGGTGGTTCGTCGGAGACCGGGGCACCATCGCCTGGGAGGACTCCGCCGGCCTCCTGGATGCGGGGTACCTCACCACTGATGACGACGGCTCGGGGAACACCACGCTGTATGGGGCCTGGCCTTCCCCCCAGGGGACGCTGTGGGCCGTGGGCAACCACGGAATGGTCTTCCGTGTCCCCAGCGGTGACTTCGTCAGGGAAGCGGTGGCGCAGGCTGGACCCCAGAGCGCCGTCAGAGACCTCTCGGTGTCGAACGGCCACCTGCTGGCGGTCGGCGACAACGCCGTCTGGTCCTTCGATGCCGGCTGGGTCAGTACGTCCGACTGGGACCGACTGGTGGCCGTCGCCGCGCTGCCCGGCGGGGCCGTGACGCTCGACGCGCATGGGATGCTGCGACACGGGTCCATCACCTGGCAGCTCGATGCGGGAGACCCTCCGTATTTCTCTCGTCACCACGGAGGCCTCTCTGCCGGGCCCGATGGAGAGGTGTGGGCGGCGTTCGGAAATCAGGTGGGCGTGTACTCGTCCGGAGACGGCGGGTGGACGCCGCTCACGCCGCTCGACGTCACCCACCTGACGGACGTGCACGTCGACGAGGCGGGCACCGTGTGGCTGGGGGGCCTCACGGCCGAAGATGACGACGTGCGCGATGGCGGCCTCTACGTGTTCGACGCCGACGCCGGACAGTTCCAGCTCTACGAGCGGGGGGCGGTGCTGGCGTTGAACCCGCTCCCGGACGGCGAAGGCGTGGTCGCGCTTCGCCCGAAGGACTACTTGCGCTGTCAGCCTGATGGGGGTCGCTCCGGCCACGAACTCCCCATGTTCTCGGTGCCCCTGGGTGTCCCCGTGTCCATCTGGGAGACCGCAGACAGCGGCACCTGGTTCCTCGGCTTCTACGGTGACGTCTGGCACTGCCCCGCCAACGTCGCCTGCGTGCAGACATCGTGGCAACAGGAGCCCTTCCCCTGGCCCGTGGACGTCGAGGGCCGGCGCCCGCTGGCGACGCGACTCAAGGGCACGGCCACCCACCTCTTCGTCGCCGGTGAGCGCGGCGCCATCTTGAGTCGTCCGCTTCCATGAACATCCTTTTTCTGTCTTCCGAAGTCGCGCCCTTCGCCAAGACCGGCGGCCTGGGCGACGTGGCGGCGGCGCTTCCCAAGGCCCTGCACGAGCGCGGGCACGACGTGCGCGTCTTCATGCCGCTCTACGCGCGCATCGAGCAGGCGAAGTACCGCTTCCGCTCCATCGACGCGCTGCGCGGCCTGCGGGTGGTGGTGGGGCCGCGGGCCTTCGAGGTGAGCGTCTTCGCGGCGCAGCTGCCGGGCAGCACGCTCGAGGTCTTCTTCGTGCACTGCCCGCAGCTCTACGCGCGGCCGGGCCTCTACACGCACGACGGCGACGAGCACCTGCGCTTCCTGGTGCTGGTCTACACCGCGCTGGAGGCCGCGCAGCGCATGCGCTTCGCCCCCGACGTGCTGCACGTCAACGACTGGCAGACCGCGCTGGCGCCGCTCATCTTGAAGACGCGCTTCGCGTGGGACGGCGCCATCTTCGGTCGCACCAGGAGCGTGCTCACCATCCACAACCTCAACTACCAGGGGCTGTTCCCGGCCAGCGTGCTCCCCGACACCGGGCTGCTCGCCTCGCCGCACCTCTTCCATCAGGAGCAGCTGCGGGAGGGCCGCATCAACTCCCTGCTGCACGGCATCCTCTACGCCGACGCGGTCACCACCGTCTCGCCCACCTACGCGAGGGAAATCCGCAGCGCCGAGTACGGGGTGGGCCTGGAGGGTTTTCTCCGGGCCCGGGAGAAGTCGGTCTTCGGCATCTTGAACGGCGTCGACTACTCCGTGTGGAGCCCCGAGCAGGACGCGCGCATCCCGCACCGCTACGGCCCGGACTCGCTGCAGCTGAAAGAAAAGAACAAGCAGGCGCTGCTGGCGCGCGCGCTGCTGCCGGCGCTCCCCGGCGTGCCGCTGCTGGGCATCGTCTCCCGGCTGTCGGGGCAGAAGGGCTTCGACCTGCTCCCCGACGCGCTGGGGCGGGTGCTGCGCGAGGGCCGTTTCCAGGTGGTGGTGCAGGGCAGCGGCGAGCGCCGCCTCGAGCGCATCTTCCACTCGCTGCGCGCGCGCTTCCCGAAGCAGGTGCGCTTCGTGACGAAGTTCGACGACACCCTCGCGCACCAGGTGCAGGCGGCGGCGGACTTCTTCCTCATGCCCTCGCGCTACGAGCCCTGCGGCCTGACGCAGCTCTACGCGCTCAAGTACGGCACCGTGCCCATCGTGCGGAAGACGGGCGGGCTGGCCGACTCCGTGCAACTGTGGAATCCGCGCGCGGGCACCGGCACGGGCATCGTCTTCGACGACTACGACGCGAAGGCGGTGCACTGGGCGCTCGAGGCGGCCTTCAACATCTACCGGGACCGCCCCGCCTACCGGCAGCTCCAGCGCAACGGCATGGCGCAGAACTTCTCGTGGGCGCTGCAGGTGCAGAAGTACGAGGCGCTGTACGCGAAGCTCCATTGAAGAGCGTGACGCGCCGCGTGCTACCGTGACCGCACCCATGCACGTCGTCTTCATCGAGCCCCGCTTCCCCACCAACCAGCGCTTCTTCGTGCGCGCCCTCAAGGAGGTCGGCGCCACCGTCACCGCCATCGGCGAGGGCAGCAAGGAGTCGCTGTCGTCAGACCTCAAGTCCTGGCTGACGCACTACGAGCAGGTGCCCTCGGTGGTGAACGAGGGCGCGGTGCTGAACGCCGCGCGCTTCATCCACGCGCGGCACCGCATCGACCGCATCGAGGCGGTGGTCGAGGCGCACATCATGTCCACGGCCAAGGTGCGCGAGGCGCTGGGCATCCCCGGCACCTCGGTGAAGACCGCGTGGCTGTGCCGCGACAAGCCGTCGATGAAGCAGGCGCTGCGCGAGGCCGGCGTGCCCTGCGCGCAGTCCACGGCCGCCTCCAGCGTCGAGGAGGTGGTGGCCTTCGCGAAGGAGGTGGGCTTCCCGCTCATCATCAAGCCGCGCGACGGCGCGGGCGCCAGCGGCGCGACGCGGGTCAACTCCATCGCCGACGTGGAGCGCGCCGCGAGCGGCGTGGGCCTCGACAAGGGCCGCAGCGTGGCGGTGGAGGAGTTCATCGAGGGCCACGAGGGCTTCTACGACACGCTCACCATCGGCGGCCGGGTGGTGCACGACTTCGCCACGCACTATTACCCCAACGTGCTGGAGGCGATGCGCACGCGGTGGATAAACCCGCAGTTCATCGTCACCAACCGCATCGACTCGGCGGTCGGCTACCACGAGCTGCGCGGGCTGGGTCAGAAGGTGGTGGACGGCCTGGGCATCGGCACCTCGGCCACCCACATGGAGTGGTTCTCCGGGCCGAAGGGCCTCAAGTTCTCTGAAATCGGCTGTCGTCCGCCGGGCGTGCGCACCTGGGACCTCTACAACGTGGCCAACGACGTGGACCTCTACCGCGAGTGGGCGCACGCGGTGGTGCACGGTCGCCCCGGCGCGCGGCTCTCCCGGCGCTTCTCCGCCGGGTTGATTGCCATCCGCCCCAGCCAGGACGGCCGCATCTTCAAGTACGTGGGCCTCGACACCATCGAGCGCGCCTTCGGCCAGTGGTTCATCGACGCGCACCTCCCGCCCGAGGGCACGCCCACGCAGCCGGTGGAGGCGGGCTACATGGCCAACGCCTGGCTGCGCTTCAAGCACCCCGACTACGACACGCTCCGCTCGATTCTCAACACCGTGGGCGAGACGGTGAAGTGCCTCGCCCGCTGAGGCGGCTCACGGTTCCTCGTTGGCGGTCTGCCGCGCGGCGCCCTGGAGCGCCTTCGCCCGGCCTTCGACCTCGGTCTGCTCGTCGTCGAGCAGCGCGCCCACCTTCTGTTGCGCGCGGCCGACCAGCTCCTCCACCTTGCCCTTCGCCCGCTCCACCGCCCGGGCGCCCGCCTGCTTCGCCTGGCCCTTGAGCTCCTCGGCGCGGCCCTCGAGCTCGAGGCGCTCGTTGTCGGTGAGCTCGCCCACCGCCTTCTTCAGCTTCCCCTTGATTTCCTCCGCCTTGCCTTCGATGCGCTTCGTGGTGGTGCTCATGCGTCGCTCCCGGTGTGGCCGGGAGTCCATCTCCCGGCGTCCCGGGGAAGGAAAGCAACCGTCATGCCGGGTCCGGGTTGTGGCCGGTTGGCGAGGGCGCGGTGAGGCGTTCCGTCACACCCGTGGCGCCGGTGAGGCCCACTCCGCAAGGCAACTCATCTACAGTCTGCGCCGCTCATGAAACGTCTGCTGCCGCTGCTGTTGGTGCTGGGGGCCTGCTCTCCGCTGCGCGCCTCCTTCGTTCGGGACGACTGGAAACACGACGACGCGACGCAGGTGAAGCGGCTGGCGGTGGTGACGCAGCCGTTCCCGCAGGGCCAGCAGTA
>CALNBU010000413.1 GCA_937875615.1 uncultured Archangium sp. | reverse complement strand
CGCTCCCGGCCGGAGCTGGAGGTCATCATGATGACGGCCTTCGCCACCGTGGACACCGCGCTGGAGGCGGTGAAGGCCGGGGCCTACGACTACCTGACCAAGCCCTTCGAGAACATCGACGTGCTCTCGCTCGCGGTGGCCCGGGCCGCCGAGAAGAAGGCGCTCAAGACGAGGGCCCGCTCGCTGGAGGAGGCCCTGAGCACCCGGGAGTCCTTTCATGATCTGGTGGGGCAGTCGCCGCGCATGCAGCAGGTCTTCAAGCTGGTGGAGACCATCAGCCTCTCCTCGGCCACGGTGCTGCTCATCGGGGAGAGCGGCACGGGGAAGGAGCTGGTGGCCCGGGCCATCCACTACCGCTCGCCGCGCAAGGCCGGTGCCTTCGTGCCCGTCAACTGCTCCGCGCTCTCCGAGACGCTGCTGGAGAGCGAGCTGTTCGGGCACGTGAAGGGCGCGTTCACCGGCGCCACCGGGAACAGACAGGGCCTCTTCGAGGCCGCGCACGGGGGCACCATCTTCCTCGATGAGATAGGCGACGTCTCACCGGCCATGCAGGCGCGGCTGTTGCGGGTGCTGCAGGAGGGCGAGGTGAAGCCGGTGGGGTCCAACGAGTCGGTGCAGGTCGACGTGCGCGTCGTGGCCGCCACCAACGTGGAGCTCTCGCGGGCCCGCGAAGAGGGCCGCTTCCGCGAAGATCTCTACTACCGGCTCAACGTGGTGCGCGTGGATCTCCCGCCGCTGCGCGAGCGCCCCAGCGACATCCCGCTGTTGGCGCAGCACTTCCTCGGCGTCTACGCGCGCAAGGCGAATCGGCCGGTGCCCCGCCTCAGCAGCGCGGCGCTGGAGGCGCTCACCGGGGCCGCCTGGCCGGGCAACGTGCGCGAGCTGGAGAACGCCATGGAGCGCGCGGTGGTGATGGGCTCGGGCGCCACCGTCGAGGCGGAGGATCTGCCGCCGGAGGTGCGCCGGGAGGACACCGGGGTCGGCGAGGTGGAGCTCCACGCCCTGGCCCACCTCCGCTACGCCCAGGCCAAGAAGCTCGCGCTGCGCGCCTTCGAGCGGCGCTACCTGTCGGCGGTGCTCGAGAAGTCCAACCACAACGTGGCCGAGGCCGCCCGCTCGGCTGGGGTCGACCGCTCGAACTTCCGTCGGCTGCTCAAGCAATACGGCGTGACGACGACGTCGCCGGGAGGCGGGGACGAGGGCTGACCCCGCCGGGGCTCCATGTGGTGATTCGCCCACCCCGTCCCCGCTGGTGGGGCGTGCGTCGGTGCCGCCGGGTGCTGTAGAAACCACGGGGTGATGTCGTCGCCGCTCGATGCCGCGGCAGCCGTGGTGCTGCTGGAGTTCAAGGGCTCCTATGGGCTCGGGTTCGTGGCCGGCGGGCGCATCGTCACCTGCTTCCACGTGGTGGCTGATGAGGCCTCCATCGTGGCGCACCTCCACGACGGCCGGGTGCTGGAGGTGCAGAGCGTGTGCGCCATCGACCTGCGCAGAGATCTGGCGGTGCTCGACGTGGGCCTGCTCGACGCCCAGCCGGCGAAGGCCGGCCCCGAGCGCTTCGTGGCCGAGGGCACCCGCGTCTTCACCTACGGCATGGTGCGCGGGGAGCGCCGGTTGCGTTGGGTCGAGAGCCGCATCGACTCGGTGCAGGTGCTGGGCTCGGCGCTGACGGTGTACGGGTTGAGAGGGGAGATCCCCCGGGATGTGTCGGGGGCGCCGGTGATCGACGAGACGGGCGCGACGGTGGGCGTGGCCGCCACCATCCCCCAGGCCGACGCCGGGGTGCTGGTGTTGCCGTGGCGCTACGTGGAGCCGCTGCTCAGGCAGCACCGGCAGCTCCCGCTGAGCGCGCTGTCGATGGAACATCGGCGGCCCCCGAAGCGCGAGGTGCCCAATCACCCGCTCTCGCTGCTGCAGGGCTCGGCAGTGTCTGGCCTGGAGGTGGCCAGCGACTCCATCGCCGACGCGATCCGTCAGGGAGCCCCGGCGTACAACGAGGGCGACGTCGCCCGCTGCTACTCGGTGTACGCGGCGACCGCGCGCCGGCTCATCGACACCCGCGACGATTGCCCCGGGGTCCAGTTGGCGTTGAGGGAGGGCCTCGCGCGCGCGGAGCGCACCGCCGAGGTGGACTCCCGGGCCTGGGTGATGCGCGACACCTTCGACGGCCTGCTCCTGGTCATCGAGCGCTACCTCCGCAGCGGCGGCGCCGGCGGGGGCAAGCCGACGTTGCTCAACTGACGCGTTGCTCCACCAGCGCCTTGAGCCGGGCGAGGCCCAGCTCGAGGGACGCGCCCAGCCGCGATTCGACGGTCCCCAGGAACAGGCCTCCGAAGACCGGGAGCGCACCGCGGTCGACCCAGGAGACGCGGGTGCCGTCGCCCTCGGGCGTGAGGGTGAAGTCGTCGAGCACGTTGACCTCCATACCGTCGAGCGCCAGGGACAGCACCACCCGGCCTGGCGTGACGGACTGGACCTGCATGAAGCCGCGCCCCGCCACCGGCCCCAGCCAGAGCCACTTGCCGCCCACGCCGTCGTCCGGCCCCTCGTAGGTGTTGCGCACCAGCGGGTCGGCGGCCTTCGTCCGCGAGGACCAGTCCTGCCAGCGGCGCAGGTCGATGAGGTACGGCGCTATCTGCTCCGGGCTGGCGGCGATGACGACGGAGCGCTCGACGTGCCAGCTCCGGGGGAGCGCGAGCCCGACGAGGGCGACCAGCCCCACCAGCGCGAGGACCACCATGGAGATCTTCTTGCTCATCGGCCCGCGCTTCATACAGATGGGGCCGATGCCGCGCTACGATCCGTCGAACGCCTCGGTGCACGTCTACACCTTCAAGGACGGCCTGCTCTCGGCCGTGGCGCACGACCTCAAGCTGGCGGTGACGCGCTTCTCCATCGAGCACGAGGGCGGCGTGGTGCGCGCGCGTTTCGACGCCGACTCGCTCCGGGTGGTGACGCCGATGAAGGACGGCGCGCCCTCGTCGGGCCTGCTGCCCGCGGCGCTGTACGGAGAGATCGAGAAGAACGCGCGGGAGGCGGTGCTCGACGCGCGGCGCTTCCCGCAGATCTCCTACGAGGGGGGCGAGCTCTCCGGCCGGCTGTCGCTCCACGGGACGACGAGGCAGGTGCAGGGCGTGCGGCGCGCCCAGGCCATCGAATTTCGCGTGGACGTGCGCGACTTCGACATCAAGCCCTTCAGCGCCATGCTGGGCAGCCTCAAGGTGAAGCCAGAGGTGCTGGTCAGCGTGGCCGTCGGCTGACCGCGGGGCGGATCAACGTGGCCTCGTCTTCGTCGTCCGCCGCGAGCTGGTGCAGCCGCGCGTTGGTGACGCGCAGGCGCCGCGAGAGCTCCCGGGCCAGGTTCTGGATGACCATCACGTAGCCGGGCACGTCGTCGTTGTAGAGCGTCAGCAGGTCTCTCGTCCCCAGCGAGTAGAGCAGGGCGGGGCGGGTGGCGGTCACCGAGGCGGAGCGCTTCTGGATGTCGATGAGGGCCATCTCTCCGAAGAACTCCCCGGGCCCCAGGCGCACCAGCTTCACTCTCCGGCCGTGCTCGTCTTCGCGCCACACCAGCACCTCACCGGAGCGCACCAGGTACAGCGCGCGTCCCGCCTCGCCCTGCCGACAGACCTCCTGCTCGGGGACGACGTGGTGCACACCGAGCATGGCGATGATGCGCTGGAGCGTCGGCACCTCCAGCCCGCCGAAGAAGGCGATGCTGGGGAGCCACTGGAGCAGGTCTGCTTCGTCTTTCATGCGGTGCGCACCTTGACCAGCTGTTGCACGGCCTCGCCCAGGCCCTCGAGCGTGAGCGGGTACATGGGGAACACCCGCCGCAGCACGTCGATGGTGGGCTGCCACCAGCCGCTGGGAGGCTCCGGGTTGAGCCACGCCGACGCCTGGTAGTGCTCCCGCAGGCGCATCATCCACATCGCGCCCTCGATGCCCTCGTCGTCCTGCCAGCCGGAGACGCTCATCAGCTCCCACG
>CALNBU010000412.1 GCA_937875615.1 uncultured Archangium sp. | reverse complement strand
GATGGACACCCGCACCGGCCGACCGTCGTCGCCCTTCGCCGAGAGCGCCGCCTCCTTGAGCTCCCGGGCCACGGACAGCGCCTGCGCCCACTGCGCGCCGTTGAAGCGGGCGCCGGTCTTCGACTCGATGAGCCGCGCCAGGGCGGCGTCCATGTTGTCGCCGCCCAGCAGGAGGTGGTCGCCCACGGCCTGCCGACGGAGCGCGGGGCCCTCGGGCAACATGGCCACCTGCACCAGTGAGAAGTCGGTGGTGCCGCCGCCCACGTCGACCACCAGCACCAGCCGCACGCCGTCGAGCGCGGAGGCCAGCGTGGCGCGGTGTCGCGCGGTGAAGTCGTAGAACGCGGCCTGCGGCTCCTCCAGCAGCGAGACGCGGCCCAGCTCGAAGCCGGCGTCGCGCGCGGCCTGCAGGGTCAGGGCCCGCGCCGCCTCGTCGAAGGAGGCGGGGATGGTCAGCACCACCTCCTGCTGGACCAGCGGAGCGTCGGGGTGTGCGTGGTCCCAGGCCTGCGCGAGGTGTCGCAGCAGCGCCGCCTGGGCGGCCACCGGAGAGAGCCGCGGGACATCCTGAGGCGCGCCCCAGGGGAGAATCGCGGCCTGCCGGTCGACGCCCTGGTGGATGAGCCACGACTTGGCGGAGGTCACCACCCGCCCGGGCACCCGCGCCGCCGAGAAGCGGGCGAACTCGCCGGTGACCCGGGCCTCGGGGCGCGGTGTGATCGCCGCGTCCCACGGGAGCTCCAGCGAGCCGGGGGGGAACTCGTTGAGCATCGGCGCGTACACCGCCGAGGGCAGGAGCGGGCGCGCGCCGCGCTCGCCGGGCCGAACCACCTGGGGAATCTGGAAGTCGCGCACCGGCGCCGCCGCGCCGGCTGCGGGCTCGGTGAAGGCGACGGCGCAGTTGGAGGTGCCGAGGTCGATGCCGATGATGTAGCGGGACACGGATCAGTCCTGTCGTACGTTGAGTTCCAGCTTCCAGCGCCCCTGGCCGCCGCGCTCCAGACAGCGCACCTCGAGCGCGCCCAGCTCGGTGACCGCGGCCTGGAGGTTCACCGGGACCAACGACCCGCCGGCGCCCGAGAGCTCGGTCTCGATGGCGGGCAGCTCCTCGAGCACCGAGGCGTCGTCCAGCAGGGTGCCGACGGTGTCCTCGCGCCGCGTGGACGAGGTGAAGAAGCGGAAGCGCGTGGGCTCGCCCACCACCAGACCGAACTCCTGCGGAGGCACGTCGGCCTCGGTGCCCTCTTCCATGCCGAAGGGCGCGACGCACAGCGCCTTCACCGGCGGCGTGAAGCCGGGCACGGCGAGGCCCGCGCTCTCCACGCCCACGTAGTAGGCCTGCGCGGTGCCGCCGCGGATGCGGATGCCGTGGCCGGCCTTGACCCAGCCGTAGTAGGCGGCGCCGCGCGCCACCGCGAGATCGAGGTCCGCGCCGGGTAGCTCCCGGGCGGGCGGCGCGCCGTCGGCCTGCAGCCAGGCGCCGAGGGTCTCGAGCACCCGCGCGCGCAGCGCGGTGGCCTTGAAGACGCCGCCGTTGAAGAGCACCGCGGTGGGGCGCGCGAAGCCGTGCGCCAGGCCCAGCGAGGTCGCCTGCCGAGCGAGGAACGCCGCGAGGTGTCGGGTGATGGCCGCGTCCTGCGCCCAGGGCAGCGAGACCTGCGCCAGGCCGGAGCGCCGCGCCTGCTGCGGCAGCTCGGTCACCGCCGTCTTGGGGAAGAAGCCCTCGACCAGTACCCGGTCGAGCTCTTCGCGGGTCAGCTCGGTCTTGAGCGTGCCGCCGACGAGCGAGGAGCCGCGGCCCGGCACCGACACCGCCGCCTTCGGCAGCGTCGCGTCGAGCGTCAGCGCCTCCTTGGCGCCGCGGCAGGCGGCGGTGAGGGCGGCGAGCTGCCAGGTGTCGAGCGTCTTCCCCTGCGCCTTGAGCTTCTCGTGGAGCGTGAAGGCGAGGGCGAGGTCCATGTTGTCGCCGCCCAGCAGGATGTGATCACCCACCGCGAGGCGCTCCAGCTTGAGCTCGCCGCCCTCGTCGCTCACGCCCACCAGCGAGAAGTCGCTGGTGCCGCCGCCCACGTCGATGATCAACAGCACGTCGCCCACCTTGAGCTGCCGTCGCCACTCGTCGCCCTGCGCGTCGAGCCA
>CALNBU010000411.1 GCA_937875615.1 uncultured Archangium sp. | reverse complement strand
ATCCGTTCCCCGCCGCGATCGTCGACACGCTGACCGTGCTCGACGCCGTCCGCGGCGGCACGCTGGGGCTCGCGACGGAGCCGGCCGCGCCGGGCTCCGCGCCGTGCCCGGAGTTCCACCTCACCCAGCTGCCGTCGTTGCCGGCCACGCTGGCGCCGGGTGGCGCGCCCATCACCTTCCAGGCCAACTACGGGCCGCTGGACGTCGGCACTGACTCGGGCGCCATCGCCATCTCGGTGGTGCAGGGCCAGAGCATCACCTACCTGGTGGGCCTGCAGGGCGCGGGCAGCACCACCGGCACGCAGGTCGATACCTTCACCCAGGACCTGATTCCGAAGGCCGACGTGCTGCTGGTGGTCGACGACTCCTGCTCGATGCAGGACAAGCAGAACGCGCTGGCGGCGAACTTCGCCAACTTCATCCAGTACGCACAGTCGGCCAACGTCGACTACCGCATCGGCGTCACCACCACCACCATCGGCGGCACCGAGTGCGTGCCCATCTTCGGCTGCTTCACGCCGGACTCCCGTGGGCCCAACGGGCACCTGGTGCAGGACGGCCCCACGCAGCTCAAGTGGGTGACGCCGCAGACGCCGCAGGTGTCCAGCGTCTTCAGCCGCCTGGTCAACGTGGGCACCAACGGCGGCACCGAGCAGCCGCTGGCCGGCGCGACGCTGGCGCTCACGCCGCCGGCCATCTCCAACGAGAACGCAGGCTTCCTGCGCGACGAGGCCAACCTCGCGGTGGTGGTCATCTCCGACGCGTCCGACCAGTCTCCGCGGCCGGTGACGTACTACCAGGACCTGCTGGTGAACGTGAAAGGCTACCAGCGCCTCTCGTACTTCACCTTCAGCGCGGTGACGCCGCGCCTGGCCAACCCGCCCTCGAACTGCTCCTACGATGAGAGCGGCGCCAACTCCTCGCGCTACAACCCCATCACCAGCTACACCGGTGGCGTGCAGGACGAAATCTGCAACAGCAACTGGGCGCAGACGCTGCAGAACCTGGGTCAGACGGCCTTCGGTTACCGCACGCACTTCTACCTGGAGAACCAGCCGCAGGGCGCGGTGGTGGTGCGCATCGACGGGCTGGTGGTGCCGCAGTGCCCGGCGCCGACGCCCGGGGCCCAGTGCTGGACCTACGACGCCATGCCGCCGGCGGTGCGCTTCGCCAACGCCCCGGCGCCCGGCGACGAGCTGGAGTTCGAGTACACGCAGAACTGCTACGGGCCGTAAGCCGGTCCGGCCGCTGCGCCCGCGGAAAAGGGGCGCGGCGGCCTGGTTACTCGCGGGGCAGGGCGCGCAGAATCGCCTTGCCGTCCTTGATGACCACCTTGAACTCCACGCTCTTCGCGTTGTGCTGCTTCATCAGCGCGGGCACCTGCTTCTTGAGCGAGGAGGCCACCGCGTCGAGTGTCACCGCGCGGGTGTCTTCTCCGCAGCGCTTCTTGGCCATGACGTAGGCGTCGTAGATGGCCTTGATTTTCTGCTCAGACAGGCCGCCGTCGCCTGCGGGCCGGGGCGCCGCGGCCACGGGCGCCGTCACCGGCTTCATCGGCGGGGCCACCTTCGCGACGGCCGCCGGCGTCACCGCCATCACCGGGCGTACCCCGCTGGGCGTCACCGGGGGAGGTGCCGCGCGCACGCCGCTGGGCGCCACGCTGGGCGGCGCCTCAGCCCGCTTCGCGGCCAGGGCGTCGACGGCCTGCTCCGCGGCGGCGATGATGGACGACAGGTCGCCCTCGGCCTCCTCGGAGAGGTCGACGTCTTCGTCGACGTCGAAGTCCGCGTCGCGGCTCCCTGTGGGCGCGCGCCGCTGCTGCTGCCGCCGGGCGCGCAGCAGGTCGCGTTTGTAGGTGCCGTTCTCGATGTCCTTGAGGGTGCGCTCCCACAGGCGCTCGTAGGTCAGCAGCTTCTGGCCGATGCTCTCCAGCCGGAACTTCACCGCCGTCTGGCGCACCGAGCTGCCCTTCATCTTCAGGTACAGCTTCTTGAAGCCTTCGTGCTTCTTGAGCGGCGGGAGGCGCTCGTTACCCATGAAGTACTGCTCGTAGGCGGCGCGCAGCTCGGCGAGGTCTCCCTCGAGCGCGCTCAGCGCAACCATCTGTTGTTCGGAGGCCTCGAGACGGGCGGGCACGGCGCCAGCTTAGCAGGGTGTCGATGCGCCGCGGTGGGCCTCAGGCAGCGGTCAGCGCCGAGAGGTCGGCCGGGCCGCGGGCGGCCACCTGCTTGAGGTTGGTGGCCAGCAGCCAGGCGCCGAAGCTGAACATCAGCAGCGAGATGAACTGGCTGGTGGAGATGTTGTACCAGGCGTCGGTGGGGACGCTGCTGATGAGCCCGTGCAGCGTGCCGCGCTCCAGGTCACCGCGGAAGAGCTCGACCGACGAGCGCAGCACCGCGTAGCACATCAGCCACATGGCAAAAATCTGCCCGTGGAAGCGGCGCCAGCGGCGCGCGGTCATCAGCAGGGCGAAGAGCACAATCTGGCCCGCCGACTCGTAGAGCTGCGTGGGGTGCACCGGCAGGGTGTGGCCGTGCTGCGCCACCAGCTCCGAGACGCGCGCGGCGCCGTCGACCGCGTTGGGGAAGACCTCGCCGGTCTTCTCGATGACCCAGCGGGTCTCGCTCATGCGGTCGGCCATCGAGGAGTAGGCGAGGCTGGGCGTGCCGCCCGGCTGGCCGAAGAGGTTCTGCACGCCGGGGCCGGGGAACTCCACCGCGAAGGGCGCCTTCTCGTGGGTGGTGATGTCGCCCCAGCAGCAGCCGGCCGAGAAGCAGCCGAGGCGCCCGAAGGCCTGCCCCAGCGACACGGTGGGGATGGCGAGGTCGGCCAGGCGCAGGAACTCCATGTTGTGCTTCTTCGCGTACCAGAAGGAGGTCAGCGTGGCGCCGATGAGGCCGCCGTAGAAGACGAGCCCGCCGCCGAGCGAGAACATGCTCATGGGGTCGTTGGCGTACTGCTTCCAGTTCACCATCACGAAGAGCACCCGCGAGCCGATGATGCCGCCCAGGAACACGTAGAAGGCGAGGTCGAAAATCTGCTCGCGGCGCTCCAGGCCCAGCTTGCCCGGCCACTCGCGCACCGCCAGCTGCGAGGCCACGGTGATGGCGGTGAGGAAGCCCAGGCCAATCATGATGCCGTAGGTGTGCAGCGGCAGCCCCTCGCCCTTGCCCTGCCCGAGAATCGGCACCTTCGGCAGCGCGTAGTAGAGGCCCGCCACCGCCAGCGCGGCGCCCACCAGCCCGTAGTTGATGGCGCGGCTGCGGCGGTCTTCGCGCGTCGGCTCCGTGGGGCGGCCCTGTTTGTCGTCGGGCCCCACCGCGGTGCTCCACCCGTTGAACGCCGCGTAGGCGACCAGCGCCAGCGCCACGAGGTAGAGCAGCCACTGCATCGGCTGGGTGTCGAAGACGAAGCGGTAGAGAACGGGCAGCATGAGCGCGCTCGTAATCGAAAAGCGCTTCGGCGCGCACTGGCCTTTTCGTGGAGTAAGGGGCCTCGACATGACGCGCCCTCCGCCTCCGCAGACCTTCCAGGCCCGCCTCGTCGCCTCGCGGGACGTCACCGCCCGGGTGAAGGAGCTGGTCTTCGAGCGCGAAGACGGCGCCTTCGACTTCCAGAGCGGCCAGTGGGTGAGCGTGGTGATGTCGCTGGCAGACGCGCGCGGCCGGCCGCTGCGGCGCAGCTACTCCATCGCCTCGGTGCCCCGGCCCGGCAGCGCGCGCTTCGAGCTGGTGGTGACGAAGGTGGACGGCGGCGTCGGCAGCACCTGGCTGCACCGCGCGGAGGTGGGGACGACGCTGGAGGTGAAGGGGCCGCAGGGCTTCTTCCTGCGGCCGCCCGACGTGGGGCCGTCGCTCTTTGTGGCCACCGGCACCGGCGTGGCGCCCTTCCGCGGGATGCTGCACGACGCGCTGGCCGCCGGTCGCGCCGAGCCGCTGTGGGTGCTCTTCGGCGTGCGCACCCGCGCCGACGCGCTCTACGCCGAAGAGCTGGAGGCGCTGGCGGCGGCGCACCCCAACGTGCGCCTGGAGCTGACGCTCTCGCGCGGCGACGAGGCCTGGACCGGGCGCCGGGGCTACGTGCAGGCGCACGTGCTGGAGCTGTGGCGCGCGCTGGAGGCCTCGGGCCCGGCGCACGCCTACGTCTGCGGCGTGAAGAAGATGCTGTTGGAGGTGCGCGAGGTGCTCAAGGGGCACGGCGTGGACCGCGCGCGGCTGCACCTCGAGAGCTACGACTGAAAAGACGAAGCGCCCGAAGCGCCGCGCGGGCACTTCGGGCGCTCGCGCGCCGCCGGGGAGAGGCGCGGGCCTACTTCGCGCTGCGCAGCACCGCCTGGGTGGCCTCGATGCCCGCCTCGGCGCCGGCCTTCGAGTCATACAGCTCGCTGTTGCCGATGACCTTGCCGTTGCCGGCCTTCAGCACGAAGTAGAACTGGCCGTCGGCCGCCTCGCGCACCTGGTAGCGGGCCGCGTTGACGCCGTTGGAGCGCACCGTGTCGATGCCGCCCGTCGCGCCGGCCTTCGAGGCGTAGGACTGGCTGTGCAGTACCAGCTGCCCGTTCTCGGCCTTGAGGTGGAAGTAGAACTTCTCGTCGAGGCCCTTGAAGGTCTCGAAGCGGGCGTCGCCCTCGACCGCGGGGCTCACCGCCACCACCGCCTTGAGCACGTTCTGCACCGTCTGCGCGCCGCGCTCGGCGTTGCTCTTCGAGACGTACATCTCGCTGACGCCGATGATGCGGCCGTTGCCCGCCACCAGCACGAAGTAGCGCGAGCCGTCGACCGCCTCGCGGAAGAGGTAGCGCATCTCGTTGAGGCCGTTGTTCTTCACCGAGTCGATGCCGCCGCGCGCCGAGGCGAGCGTGGTGTAGCCCTGGCTCTGCAGCACCTTCTCGCCGTTGCCGGCGCGGAGGTGGAAGTAGAACTTCCCGTTCTTGCCCTTGAAGGTCTCGAAGCGGCTGTTCGCCGTGAGCTCGTCGGCCACCTCCAGGGTGAGCCCCTCGTCGCCGTCGAGCTCCAGGTCGGCGGGGCCGCAGGCGGTGAAGGCGAGCGCGAGGGACAGCAGGGCGAGGCGGAGCGAGGTCATGGGCATCTTTCGTGAGACAGCGTGGATGTCCGCCTGAAGTGCACGAAGGAGGCCACCCGGGCCGCGCCGCAAAAGTATTGGAATGACTCCGCGCGTGACGGTGTGTTGTTGCTTTCAAGCAACAATTATTGCTTGAGTGACACATATGTCTCGCAAGACTGACGCGGCGCTGCACGACGTCGATATGGAGTCGGTGGCGCGGCGCCTGGTGGAGCTGGCCTGCGCGGAGACGGGCAGCCGCAACGGCGCCGTGTTCCTCTGGGACGCGAAGGCGAAGGGCCTCTCGGTGGACTTCCACATGGTGGAGGGCGTCATCGTCACGCTGCCGGGCACCGGGGCGGTGCTCAAGCCCCGCCGGGATGGCCGCAGCAACGGCATCGCGCTGACCTGCTTCCTCCAGGGGGCGCCCTACCTGTGCAACGACACCTCCGCCGACGCCAACTACGCGCGCTACTTCCTCGACGTGGGCAGCGTGGTGGCGGTGCCCATCCCCTGGCAGGGGAAGCCCATGGGGGTGCTCTCGCTCGGGGCGCAGGCCGCGCAGGCCTTCTCCTTCGGTCAGGTCGAGGCGCTGGAGCGCATCGCGGAGGACGCCGCCAAGTTCCTCCGGCGGGCGGCGCTGGCGCGGCAGACGCGCGCCGAGGGACGGCCCTTCGTCATCAAGGGCCTCTCGCCGGCGTGGCTGGAGGTGGAGCGCAAGGTGGAGCAGGTCTCCTCGGCGGACGTGCCGGTGCTGGTGACGGGCGAGAGCGGCACCGGGAAGGACCTGGTCTCGCGCGCCATCCACTTCAACAGCCGGCGCGCCGGCAAGCCCTTCGTCACCGTCAACTGCGCGGCCATCCCCGAGACCATGCTGGAGAGCGTGCTCTTCGGTCACGTGAAGGGGGCCTTCACCGGCGCCACCTTCGACAAGCTGGGTGAGTTCCAGAAGGCCGACGGGGGCACGCTGTTCCTCGACGAGCTGGGCGAGCTGCCGCTGATGCTGCAGGCCAAGGTGCTGCGCGCCATCGAGCAGGGCGAGGTCAGCCCGCTGGGCAGCAACGAGGCGCCCCGGCGCGTCGACGTGCGCTTCATCAGCGCCACCAACCGCGACCTCCCGCGCATGGTGGAGGAGGGGCGCTTCCGCGACGACCTCTTCTTCCGCGTGGGGGTCATCACCGTCGAGCTGCCGCCGCTGCGCAGCTACAAGGACAACCTCCCCATTCTGGCGCAGGTCTTTCTCCAGCAGGCGGCCCAGAAGCACCGGCGCAAGGTGTCGGTGCTGTCGCCCGGCGCCATGGCCGCGCTGCAGCGGTGGGACTTCCCCGGCAACATGCGGGAGCTCAAGAACGCGCTGGAGCACGCGGTGGTGATGGCGCGTGGTGACACCGTCGCCGAGGCGGACCTGCCGAGGGCGATGCGGGCCGTCGCTCCCGCCGCTGTGCCCGCCGAGGCGCCGAAGACGCTGGCGCAGCTGCGAGAAGCCTGGCTGGGGCCGCCAGAAAAGAAGTACCTCCAGACGTTGCTGGACGCGCACGGCGGCCGGGTGGACGCGGCGGCGAAGGTGGCGGGCATCAACCGCGTCACGCTCTACCGGCTGATGGAGAAGCACGGGCTGACGTTGCAGCGGCGGGTGCGGGCATGAGTCACGCCGGGGCGTCTCCCTGGTTGGCGCTGGGCCGCGAGGTGCGCGACGCGCTGACGTTGGTGGTGCAGCGGGCGCGCACGCCGCCCGAGCGCGTGGCGAGGCACTGGGAGGACGCCTCGCGGTTGGTCTGGTTCGGGGTGTGCGCCGACCACGCGCGGCTGCACGTCTCCTGGAGCTTCGGACGCCTGCGCGGCGCGACCTCGCCAGCGCGGGCCACGGTGGGGGTCTTCCAGGTGTCGCAGGCCACCTTCGCCGGCGTGGACGAAGCGAGGCTGCGCGAGGCCCTCGCCGCGGTGGTGCCGCCGGAGGCCGACGGCGCGACGCGCGTCTTCTTGATGCGGGCCGCGGCGCAGCTGGCGGCGGGCGAGGCCCTGCTGCACCTCGCGCCCGCCGCGTCGCTCTCGCTCTTCGTCAGGCCAGACGCGCCCGGGGTCGACGCGCTCCCGCCGCGCTGGCCGGCGCACGCCGCCGCCCGGGTGGCGCTGGCGCTCTCGCGGAGCGACGCGCGCTTCGTGGCCGCGTTGGAGGCGGCGCTCCAGTCGACCGAGCCCACGTTGCTGGGCGCGCTGCGCACGTCCGCGCACCCGTGAAGGCGCTTCCGCGGGCTGCGGGGCGCGCTACGTTCTCGCGCATGTCAGAAGAAGCCGTTCGCCGTCAGAAGGACCGCGCCGCGCAGCTCCTCGCCCAGGGCAAGGTGGCCGCCGCGCTCGAGGAGTACCAGCGCATCTCCCGCGCCGTGCCCGCAGACCTCTCGGTGCGGCAGAAGGTGGCGGAGCTGCTGGCGCGCCTGGACCGCACGCCCGAGGCCATCGCCGAGTACACCGGCATCGTGCGCCGCTATGCCGAGCACGGCTTCTTCTTCAAGGCCACCGCCCTCTGTCGCGTCATCCTCGCGCTCGACCCCGCGCACCAGGAGGCGCAGCGGCAGCTGGCCGGCCTGTACGCCGCGCGCGAGGCGCT
>CALNBU010000410.1 GCA_937875615.1 uncultured Archangium sp. | reverse complement strand
CAAGCTCTCGCGCCACGCCGTCGAGACGGCCAGGCCCAACGGCGACTGCCTGAGCGCCGGCAGCTGGGCGTCGGTGTACTCGCGCAGGCGCTCGCCGTTGGGCCTGGCCGTCTCGACGGCGTGGCGCGAGAGCTTGCGCGCGTGCGCGAAGAGGTCTGACTGGAAGGCGAAGCCGACCTCGCGCATCAGGTAGTCGACGAACAGCCCGCGCTGCGTGTGCATCGCGCCGGAGATGGCGTCCCACGCGCCCCGCGTCGACTCCGGCGCCCGCGCGCGGAGCGCGGCCTCGGCGGCGCGCTTGCCCTCGAGGAAGGAGGGCTCGACCAGCGCCTCGCGGCGCCCCCGGAGCGCCTTGAGCGAGTTCTCGATGGAGCGGAGCCGCGACCTCGCCATGCGCTCGCGCTCCGGCGACTGCTTCATCCACTCGTCGAGGCGGCCGCGTGACTCGGCGTAGGTGGTGATGAGCCACGGCAGCGACACGTCGCGCAGGTACTCGTACTGGGCGACGGTGAGCGACCGCTCGGTGCCGCCGGGGTGACCCGACACGAAGACCACGTCGCCCTCCTTCGCGCTCTTCTTCGCCCAGCGGAGGTGCTCGGGGCTCTGGGCGGGCCGCCCGTCGACGTACACCCGGAGGAAGGCGGCGTCGAAGCCGTAGCGCGGGAAGTTGAAGTTGTCCGGGGCTCCGCCGAAGGCCGCCATCTGGAACTCCGGCGCGAAGACCACGCGCACGTCCTGAAAGCGGCGGTACTCGTAGAGATGAAACTGCGCGCCGTGGAACAACGTCACCACGTCGCAGCGCTTCGCCGCGTCACCTGCGCTGCACGCCGACTCGAGGCGGGAGGTCTCACCCTTGAGCTGCTTCTGGAAGGCGGCGCCGCTGGAGCCCTTCGTCGCCGCCAGCACCGCCTCGGTGACGTCGGTGATGCGCACCAGCTGGTTGGCCTCGAACTTCGGGCAGCGCTCCTCGCCTTCGCGCGTCGCCGCGACGAAGCCGGTGGTCAGCAGGTCTCTCGACGGTGAGGAGAGGTCTCCGAGGCAGGTGCGGATGCAGTGGTGGTTCGTCATCACCAGCCCGTCGGGTGACACGAAGGACGCGCTGCAGCCGTTGGCGAGGCGAACGCTGCCGAGGCGGACGCCGTCGAGCCACGCCTGGTCGACGGTGACGGCGACGTCTCTGCGGACCTGCGCTGCGGGGAAGTCGTTGAAGAGCCACATGCCCTCTTCGGCGAGGGCGAGCGACGACGCGACGAGGGCCAGTGCGCAGAGCGGTCTCATGCGCGCGCACGTGACTTCAGTTCAGCATCGTCGGCAACACGAAGTAGAGGTCGACGTCGGCGTCGCAGGCCACGCAGCGTCCGCGCGCGACCCGCAGGCCCAGGCGCGGCGTCTCGCCCAGCGCCCGCACCTGCCCACCGCACGCGCAGCGCAGGGCGGCGCGCGCCTCTTCGAGCACGCGCGGCGCCGAGAGGACCAGGGGGTTGTCGGCTGAGGCGCCGGGGCGGGCGAGGAGCTCGGCGCGGGCCCGGTGCGCGTCGAGGCGCCGTCGCACCCGACGGGTCGTCCACACCGCGAGCGCGACCAGCAACACCGGCAACAACAGGTCCACGGCGCGCGGCTAGGCGACGCGGAGCGCGCTGGCAAGCCTCAGGCGACGAGCTGCTGCAGTTCTTCCCAGCGGGCGTAGAGGCGGTCGATCCCGGTGATGACCAGCTCGAGCTCGCCGCTCAGCTTCTCGACCTCGCCGGCGCGGTTGAAGATGGAGGGGTCCGCCAGCCTCGCCTCCAGCGCGGCCTTCTTCGACTCCTCGGCCTCGATGGTGGCCTCCATGGTGTCGAACTCCCGCTGCTCTTTGTACGAGAGGCGCCTGGCGCGTTTCGGCGCGGGCACGGCGGCGGCCTTTTGCTCGGGCTTCTCCGGCGCCGCCACCTCGGGGGGGCGGGCGCGCAGCCGCTGGTACATCGACCAGTTGCCCTCGTAGCGGGTGACGCGGTCGCCGCTCTCGAAGGCGAGGATGGCGGTGGCCACCTTGTCGAGGAAGTAGCGGTCGTGGGTCACCAGCAGCACCGCGCCCTCGAACTCGACCAGCAGCCGCTCGAGCATGCTGAGCGTCACCAGGTCGAGATCATTGGTGGGCTCGTCGAGCACCAGCACGTTGGCGCCCATGAGGAACAGCTTGGCCAGCAGCAGGCGGTTGCGCTCACCGCCCGACAGCGCGCTGACCTTCTGCTTCTGCATGGGCACGGGGAAGAGCAGGTCGTCGAGGTAGTCGGAGAGTCGCACCTTGCGCTTGCCCAGCTGCACCCACTCGTCGTGCCAGGCGTTCTCGGCCACGGTGGCGTCTTCGTCGAGCGTGAGCCGCTGCTGGTCGAAGTAGGCGACCCTGGTCTTCGGGCCGAGGGTGACGGTGCCCGACCTCGGCGGGAGCTCGCCCAGCAGCGTGCGCACCAGCGTGGTCTTGCCGGCGCCGTTGGGCCCGAGGATGCCCAGGCGTTCGCCGGGCTGCATGATGAGGTCGAGGCCGGTGAAGAGCACGCGCTCGTCCCAGGCCTGGGTAAGGGCCTTGGCCTCGATGACCGTCTGAGAGAGCCGCGGCGCCTCCGCGAGCTGGAGCTGCGGCACCTTGGGGCGCTGGAAGCCGCGCTCGGTGAGCAGCTTCTGGGCGCGCTCGATGCGGGCCTTCGACTTGGTGCGCCTCGCCTCCGGGCCCTTGCGCAGCCAGGCGACCTCCTGGGCGATCCACCGCTGGCGCTTGTGCTCGGAGCGCCCCGCGAGCTCCTCGGCCACGTACTTCTGTTCGAGGTAGCTCTGGTAGTTGCCGGGGTAGCTGGTGATGCCCGGCGCGGCGGTGCCGGGCGCGGAGATCTCCACGATGCGGTCGACCAGGCCGTCGAGGAAGTAGCGGTCGTGGGTCACCAACAGCAGCGCGCCCTCGAAGTTGTCCAGCTCATCCTCGAGCCACGCCACCGTCTCGGCGTCGAGGTGGTTGGTGGGCTCGTCGAGCATCAGCAGGTCGGGCTTCGAGAGCAGCGCCCGGGCGATGGCCACGCGCTTGCGCAGCCCGCCCGACAGCTCGGCCACCGGGCGCTCCCAGTCTTTGACGCCCAGCTTGTCGAGCAGCTTCTTCGCCTCGTGCGCGGTGTCCCAGCCACCCAGGCGCTCGATCTGTTCCGAGAGCTCCGAGAGGCGCGCCAGCGTCCTGTCGTCGGAGGTCTCGCTCAGCGCCGACGCCAGCGCCGCGTGCTCGTCGAGCGCGGCCTTGAGCGGCGCCTGCGCCACCTCCAGCTCGCTCTTCACCGTGGCGCCCTCGGCGAAGGTGGGCTCCTGCGGGAGAAAGGTGACGCGCGCGCCGCGCTGGAGCTGCAGCAGCCCGGAGTCGGGCTTCACCGCGCCGGCCAGCACCTTCATCAGCGTGGACTTGCCGCAGCCGTTGACCCCCACCAGGCCGACGCGCTCCTGCGCCTCGATGACGAAGTCGATGCCGTCGAACAGGGTGCGACTTCCAAACGACAGAGACACTCCAGCGGCGCGCAGCAACGTCATGGAGGGGCGCCTAGCACTGTTGGCGGCGCCGCGCGCAGCGGCTATGGGCCGCGCATGTCGACCTTGTCGAAGCAGCTCAAGCGGTTCGCCAACTCCGGCTCGCTGCGCGCCATCTGGGCGCAGCTCAAGCACCTGCCGGCCGGAGGGGTGTTGATGGGGCGCATCATCGGCACCATGGCGCCGTACACCGGCACCGTGCGCCCGGAGATTCTCGCGCTGGAGCCGGGCTTCGCGAAGGTGCGCATGCGCGACCGCCGCGCGGTGCGCAACCACCTCGCCTCGGTGCACGCCATCGCGCTGATGAACCTGGGGGAGGTGGCGACCGGCACCGCGTTGCTCTTCACCATCCCCGACGGGGCGCGCGGCATCATCGTGCACCTGGGGATGGACTACCTCAAGAAGGCCCGCGGCACGTTGACCGCCGAGTGCGCGTGCCCGCCCATCAGCGGCGCCACGAAGCAGCAGTACGAGCTGACCGCCGACATCCGCGACGAAGGCGGTGAGGTGGTGGCGCGCGCCTTCGCGCGCTGGCAGGTGGGGCCCGCGTAGCGCGCGGCCCCGTCAGGCGGCGATGACCAGCGACTTCCAGCACACCAGCGCGCCGTCGCTCTGTTGGGAGAAGCCCATGGTCGCCGAGCTGACGGAGAGGTTCGCCTCGCGGATGACGTTGTCTCTGGCGTTGCTGGTGTCCTTGTCGCCGCGCGCCGCGTAGGCCCCGTGCTGCGTGTACACCGAGGTGGTGAGCGCCTCGTCGAAGAAGAGCTGCGAGGTGACGAAGCGGATCCCGTTGGCGGTGATGATGAAGTGGACGTGCGTGGTGCGGCCCGCGTACCAGCCGGGGAAGATGCCATCGAGCGTCACCCGCCCGTCGTCACCGGCGATCTGGTAGCCGCGCAGCCACTTCGAGCCGAGCGCCGTCGCGTCGTTGCCGGTGCAGAAGCCCACGTTGAGGTCCGCCAGCGAGCCGCCGTAGCCGGTGCCGGCGTCGATGGCCTCGGCGGCGCGCGAGTAGGTGCCCGCCGGTGACGCGTACCAGACCTCGACGATGGCGCCTGGCATCGGGTTGCAGGCGGTGTCGAGCACCAGCAGCTCGAGGCGGGTGGGGAGGCCCACCAGACCGTCGGAGAGCTCCTGCCGGTGGTAGGTGTTGGAGTGGCACGGGCCCTCGGTGGAGGCCGGGTACACGAGGCAGGTCGAGCCTGGCCCGGCCTCGAACGGGTCCGCGTAGGTCCGGCCGTCGAGGAAGGCGCCGGAGCCCACCGCGAAGGCGCTGGCGATGACGTCACCGCCGCCCGCGCCGCCGCCGCCTGATTGGCCGCCACCGCCGTCGCCACCACCGCTGGTGCCGCCGTCGGGCAGCAGGCTGTCCTTGCCGCAGCTCACGGCGGCCCAGACGCCGAGGCCGCCCATCAGCTTGAGGAGATTCCGACGATTCGAGTGTGTTGTCATGGAGGCGTGCGTGTCACCGGCCGTGCGAGATGCACCGACGCAGAGGACAGCTCACACACCTGAAGCGTGAGACGTCGCCGCCCTAGAACCAGGGACCGATGGCGACGCGCAGCGCCGGCATCACCGCCGGCTGCTCCGGGCCCGGTCGCCCCACGCCAGCGAGGATGAAGAAGTCGGTGGCCACCGGCTGGTTGTCCAGGAACGTCGCGTTCGGCGCGCCCCGGTCGAGCAGGAAGAAGGTGGTGAGGCCCACCCCGAGCGCCAGCGCGAAGCCGTCGAACTTCCACGAATAGCCCAGCTGCAGGCCGGGACCGGCCATCCACATCCCGAACTCCGGCAGCCCGAAGGTCGAGCCACGGAGGTCGAAGTAGAAGCCCTCGAGGTGAGAGCCGGTCGACGAGAAGCGCAGCCCGGCGTCGCCGCCCAGCTGCTTCAGCGCGCCGCCACCCACGTTGACGAAGACCGAGACGCCGCCGGCGAGGTGCAGGTCGCCCTCGACCCACACCGAGAGCGCGAACAGCGTCAGCGGGGTGAAGTGCAGGGCGAAGCGCGAGGGCCGGAGCGCAGGCTTCGCGCTCGGTCGCATCACGCTGGCGCGGTCCACCTGCGGCGCGCTGGCCGCGGGCGTGGCCTGCGCCAGCGCGAGGGAGAGCAGGAGCGCGGACACCTTACGTGGCCAGCTCACTCCACAGGAGCAGGTCGCCGCGCACCAGGTAGGCCTTGTCAGCGAAGGCGGCGTAGAAGTCTTCGAAGACGGCCTCGAAGTCGGGGTAGCGCGACTCCTTCCGGTCCTGCGTCATCTTGTCGAAGATGGGGTCGAGCTTGGCCGGCGCGCTGGCGTTGATCTCCGACGGCAGCGGGCTGCGGCGACCGGGCAGCTGGCCGGTGAGCATCTCGTAGAGCAGAATCCCCAGCGCGTAGACGTCGCTCGACGGGCCGGCGTCTTTGGCGCGGGCGATGAGCTCCGGGCTCATGTAGCCCATGCCGCCGGTGCCCACGAAGACCTGTGGCATGCCCTTGCTCTGGTCGACCTCGATGACGCGCGAGAGCCCGAAGTCGGACAGGCGCGCGTTGCCCCAGGCGTCGAACAGCACGTTCTCGGGCTTGAGGTTGTGGTGCGTGAGGCCCTGCTGGTGCGCGGCGCGCAGCGCGTAGGCCAGCTGGAGGAAGTAGCGGATGGCCTGCGGCACGGGGAGACCGTTGGTGCCGGCGGCGTCGAGCTTCTCCCGCAGGCTGCCGGTGCACAGCTCGGTGACGTAGTAGGGCCGCGCCACGTCGGTGTTCTGGTCGATGATCTGCACGATGCAGGGGTGCCGCACCTGGGCCTGCGCGCACAGCTCCTTCTTCAGGCGCTTGATGACCTCGCCGCGCTGGAGGAACGAGAAGTAGCCGAAGATGTCCTTGAGCTCCTTCACCGCCACGTCGAGGCCCAGCGCGTTGTGCTTGCCCTTGAACACCGTGCCCAGCGGACCGGAGCCCAGCTGCTCGCCCTTCTGGTACCGCAGGTCGAGGTCCTGGCCCTTGGGCGCGACGAACGAGGGCGAGGCCACCGCGGCGGTCAGGGGCAGCGGCGCGGGAGGCGGCGGCGGCGCGGCGAAGGCCCCGCGCGTCTCCGGAGCGGTGACCTGGGGGAACGACTCGTCTGGCTGCGGCTTGCGGCGCGGCGGCTGCGGCATGGTGGGCTCCACGATGATGTCGGTTGAGAGGGGAATGGGCGTGTTCGACGAGGCGACCGGCGGAGGCAGCGGCGCGGCCTCGACGATCTGATCCGAGAAGAACTCGGCGATCTCCGCGTGGAAGCGCTCGAGACCGTCGTCGTTGGCCACCTTGTCGCCTTGATCGGTGAGCTTGAGCTGGGCCTCGCGGTCCATCGCGATGTAGTGGAACTTGCGGAGGAAGAAGAAGTAGCTGTCGAAGTCGAGCGCGACGTCGTTCTCGAGCGACATCTTGATGTCGGCCAGCTTGTTGGAGCGGCCGGCCTGGCCGTTCTCCTTGAGCGTCTTCAGGATGAAGAGCGCATCTCCGCTGACCTTCTCTCGGGTGTTGGAAGACATGAGGCTCCTTCTACTTGAGACGCAGCAACTGTTTGACGGTGTCCATCACCTCGGCGAATCGCACCGGCTTCTTGAGGAAGACATTCACGCCCAGCTTCATCGCCCGGTCCCGCGCGTCCTGCCCGCCGGCGGAGATGGCCACCACCGGCACCTGGGCCAGCCGCGGTGTGGCGCGCATCTTTTCGAGCAACTGGAAGCCGTCGAGGACCGGCATGTAGAGGTCGGTCATCACCAGCGAGAAGCTGCTGTCGGCGAGCATCATCAGGGCCGCGTGCCCGTCGGGCGCGAAGTGGACCTCGATGGGCTGGCCGCCCTTGAACTCGCTGGCGGCCAATTTCTTGAGCACGTACGAATACATCTCGATGATGTGCGGGTTGTCTTCGACGATCAGCACGCGCACATCTGCAGGAGGCGTCGCGGCGGGGCCGCTCTGGAGGTGCTCCGTGCTCATCGCGTCCACCGGGGGTTTATTCGATCGCGCCCGGGGAATGAAAGATTGATCACATGGCCAATGACCTTTCGAATTACCCGAACTTGACTGACCCGGCGTGCTTCTGGTCGCCGCTGCGCGAGTGGGGTGGGTTGCCCAACGTGAAGTGGTGCGAGGAGACGCTGTGCGGCGTCATCTCCGAGCCGGCGAACACCTGGAGCAACCTGGCCTACCTCGCGGTCGCCCTGGGCCTGTTCATCTACAACCGGCGCGAGACCAACCGCATGCTGCGCTTCTGGGCGCCGGTGGCCTTCTGGGTGGGGCTCAGCTCGCTGGTGTACCACGCGAGCGTCACCTTCGTGCTCCAGGTCTTCGACTTCTGGGGCATGTACTTCTTCTTCAACCTGGTGCTGCTGCTCAACGTGGTGCGCATGGGGCGCCTCGCGCCGAGCGCCTTCTTCCGCGTGCTCTACGGCTCCATCTTCGCGCTCACCATCTTCACGGTGCTGGTGGCGAAGACCGCGTTCCCCATCCAGGGCATCGTGGTGCTGTTGGTGGTGGCCACGCTGGCCACCGAGGTCCTCGCCACCCGCGCCTCGACCACGCCGGTCTCGCACCGCGCGCTGGCGGGGTGCCTGGTGTTCATCGTGGCGGCGGCGGCGTTCTCGGCCTCCGACGCCTCGGGCGCGCGGTGCGACCCGCACGACCACCTGCTCCAGGGCCACGCCATCTGGCACGTGCTGGGCGCCATCTCCATGGTCTTCGCCCACCAGCACTACCGGCAGTTCGCGCAGCGCTTCGCCTGACGCGTCACCAGTGCTCGGCGACGGTGCCGGCGCCGATGGCCACGGTGGCCAGCCCGATGAGCGCCTGCAGCGCGGTGTGCAGCGCCGTCAGCCGCTTCGCCGAGGCAGACAGCGGCACCGCCAGCGCCACCGAGAGCGCGCCCATGCCCAGCATGGAGCCCAGGCCGAAGACCGCGATGTAGGCCAGCCCCCAGCCGGGCTCGCCGACGCGGGTGGCGGCCAGCAGCAGCAGCGCCGCGGAGCCCGCCAGCCCGTGCATCAGGCCGACCAACAGCGTGCGCCAGCGGAAGCCGTGCGCGTGGTGGTGCGCGTCGGAGTCCCGGTGGGAGTGGAGATGGACGTGCGCCGTGGCGTCGCCGTGGGTGTGGACGTGCACGTGCACGCGGTCTCTCCACAGGCGCCACAGCGCGTGCGCGCCGAGGCCCACCAGCATCACGCCCACCGCGAACTCCAGGCGCGAGGCCCACGCCTCGGGGATCGCCGCGCCCACCAGGAAGACGCCGCCCGCCAGCAGCAGCAGGGTCAGCGCGTGGCCGAGGCCCCAGGTGAGGCCGTGCAGCACCACGTCGCGCACCGCCTTCGCGCGCGCGCTGAGCGACGCCACCGCGGCGAGATGATCGGCCTCGAAGGCGTGCTGGAGGCCCACGGCGAAGCCCAGGGCGAGGATGGAGAGCATCGTGGGGCGCGCCATAGCAGGCCGGAGGCGAATGGTGGATGGAAGCGGGGAGGTGCCGTCGCCGGGGCCGATTCTCCCTCGGACGAGCGGGTGAAGTCGCGGTGCGGCCCCGCGGGGAAGTGCGCCGGGTCCCCGCGGGCTGATCATGGCTCAGGAAAGTTCCACGAATACCTGTGCCCACAACGGGCGGATTTCGTTGACCATTCTCCCCTGTGCTTCTACGTACCGCGCCGCCATGCCGGAGCCCCTCTTCACCGCGGACGAACAGAAGAAGTTCGATGCGGGTATCGCCGAACTGCTCTCCCACTACCCGTCTGATCGCAAGAGCGCCGCGATGTTGCCCGCGCTGCGCTTGCTGCAGTCGATCAAGACCTGGCTGCCGCCCGAGGGCATGCAGCTGGTGGCGAAGCACCTGGAGTCCACCGTGGAGGCCGCCTACGAGGTGGCCACCTTCTACGTGATGTTCCATACGAAGAAGCCCGGCCGCTACGTGGTCGACGTGTGCACCAACCTCGCGTGCTCGCTGCGCGGCGCCGAGGGGATGCTCAGGTACCTCGAGGAGCGCCTGCACACCACCGCGGGGGAGAACGGTGAGAAGTACTTCCTGCGCGAGACCGAGTGCCTGGCCTCGTGCGGCACCGCGCCCTGCCTGCAGATCAACGAGGATCACTACGAGAACCTCGACAAGGCGAAGGTAGACGCCCTCATCGCGGAGAAGCTGAAATGAGCGTGCTTGCCGAGAAGGTCATCACCCGCGACTGGTTCAAGGGCTCCAACCACACGCTCGAGGGCTACAAGAAGAACGGCGGCTACGAGCAGCTCAAGCGGGCGCTCACCATGCAGCCCGCGGCCATCACCGACGAGGTGAAGAAGTCGGGCCTGCGCGGCCGCGGCGGCGCCGGTTTCCCCACGGGCCTCAAGTGGTCCTTCGTGCCGTCGCTCGAGAAGAACACCAAGCCGCGCTACCTCGCCATCAACGCCGACGAGTCGGAGCCCGGCACCGCGAAGGACCGCTTCATCCTCGAGAATGATCCGCACCTGCTGCTCGAGGGCATCGGCATCGCCTGCTACGCGCTCGGCGCGCACGCCTGCTACATCTACGCGCGCGGCGAGTTCAAGGGTCCCTCGGCGGTCCTCGACGCCGCCATCGACGAGGCCAACAAGGCGGGCATCTTCGGCAAGAAGCTGATGGGCACCGACTACGAGCTCAACGTGTTCCAGGTTCGTGGCGCCGGCGCGTACATCTGCGGCGAAGAGACCGCGCTGCTGGAGTCGCTCGAAGGAAAGAAGGGCTGGCCGCGCCTCAAGCCGCCGTTCCCCGCAGTGGTGGGCCTCTTCGGTTGCCCCACGGTGGTGAACAACGTCGAGACCATCGCCTCGCTGCCCCGCATCTTCGAGAAGGGCGCCGACTGGTTCATGAAGCTGGGCACCGGCAAGTCGGGCGGCACGCGCCTGGTGACGCTCTCGGGCTCGGTGAACCGCCCCGGCACCTACGAGGTGGGCATGGACACCTCGCTGCGCGAGCTCATCTACGACCCGGCCTACGGGCAGGGCATGCCCGAGGGCGTGAACGTGAAGGCCGTCATCCCCGGCGGCTCGTCGGCGCCGGTGCTCACGGCCGAAGAGATGGACGTGAAGCTGGAGTTCGACGCCTTCAAACCGCTGCAGTCGATGGCCGGCTCCGGCGGCGTGATGGTGATGGACGACAAGACCTGCATCGTGCGCAGCCTGTGGCGGGTGGCCCGCTTCTACGCCGAGGAATCGTGCGGCCAGTGCACGCCGTGCCGCGAAGGCCAGCCGTGGATGGCGCGCATCATCCGCAAGATTGAAGAGGGCCGCGGCGAGATGAGCGATCTCGACACGCTGATGAACGTGGCCTCCGCCATCGCGCCCTGGCCGCCCATCGGCCTGGGGAACACCATCTGCGCGCTGGGAGACGCGGGGGCGCTGCCGGTGCAGAGCTTCGTCACCAAGTTCCGCAAGGACTTCGAAGAACACATCAGGCTCAAGCGCTGCCCGCACGGTGATCAGCCGTGGGGTCACTTCGGAGACTTCAAGTGATCGCCGAACAGGTTCTTTTCTGGGTGTTCGCGCTGGGCACGGTGGGCTCCGCTGCGGCGGTGGTCTTCACGCGCAACGCGGTGGCCTCGGCCATGTCGCTGGTCGGCTGCTTCTTCTTCCTGGCCGGCGTGTACGTGTTGCTCTGGGCCCACACCATCGCCGCGATCCAGGTGCTGGTCTACGCGGGCGCCATCATGGTGCTCTTCCTGTTCGTCATCATGTTGCTCTCTCTCTCCGATCAGGGGCCGGTGCTCAGCTTCACGCCCTCGCGCATCCTGGGCGGCGTGGCGGTGGTGGCGCTCTTCGTGGCGCTGACCCTGGTGTTCCGTCAGGGCTCCGACGCGCCGCTGACGTGGACCGGCGACGCCGCGAAGCTCTCGAGCTTCGGCACCATTCAGCACCTGGGCGAGGTGCTCTACACGCAGTGGCTCTTTCCGTTCGAAGCCGTTTCGCTGCTGTTGCTGGTGGCGATCCTGGGAGCGGTGGTGGTCGCCAAGCCGCGCATCTGAAGAGGCCGACACATGATCCAGACCATCTCCACCACTCACTATCTGGTGCTCGCCGCGGCGCTCTTCTGCCTCGGCATGCTCGGCGTGCTCATCCGCCGCAACGCGCTCGTGGTGTTCATGTGCATCGAGTTGATGCTGAACGCCACGAACCTCACCTTCCTCGCCTTCGCGCGTGAGCGCGGCGACGACCTGGGCCACCTGAGCGCCTTCTTCATCATCGCGGTGGCGGCGGCCGAGGCCTCGGTGGGGCTCGCCATCGTCATCTCCGTCTTCCGGGCGCGCGGCACCGTCAACATCGAAGAACTGCAGTCGATGAAGCACTGAAAAAGGGAACGCCAAAGTGGACAAGCTTCAGCTCTTCTTTCAGACCGCTCCGCTCGACGCCGCGCACGCCGGCCAATCGTTGTGGCTCATCATCGCGCTGCCGCTGCTCGGCGCCTTCATCAGCGGCGTGTTCGGCAAGGTCATCGGCCGCGCCAACGTGCACCTGGTGGCCATCGGCGCGGTGGCCGGCAGCTTCCTGCTCTCGCTGCTCATCTTCTGGACCATCAACGACATCCGCACCACCGCCGACACGCCCTTCGGTCCGGTGAGCTACGCGGTCGGCGCCGACTTCGGCACCTGGTTCCAGGCGGGGACCTTCCGCGTCAACTTCGGGCTCTTCGCCGACCACCTCTCGGGCACCATGCTGCTGGTCATCACCGGCGTCGGCCTACTCATCCACATCTACGCCAGCGAGTACATGAGCCACGATGCGGGCTACTGGCGCTTCTTCGCGTACCTGAACCTGTTCGTGGCCGCGATGCTGACGCTGGTGCTGGCCGACTCGCTCCCGCTGTTGTTCGTGGGCTGGGAGGGCGTCGGTCTGTGCAGCTACCTCCTCATCGGCTTCTGGTACGACGACCCGCAGAAGGCCTTCGCCGGGCGCAAGGCGTTCATCACCAACCGCATCGGTGACTTCGGCTTCCTGCTGGCGTCCTTCGTGGTGGTGCTGACGGTGGAGAGCCTGGCCTCGCTGCCGGCCGAGAACCTGGGCCGCGTGGCGGCGAGCTACGGCCCGGGCGTGGTCGAGAAGGGCCCGCTGGCGTTCCCGGTGCTGGAGGCCTCGGCCACCGCGCTCTCGTACAACCTCGAGAAGACCATCGTCGACGGGCCGCTGGAGGGGCTCACCTACGGCATGGCGCTCACCATCGCGCTGCTGCTGTTCCTGCTCGGCGCGGCCGGCAAGTCGGCGCAGATTCCGCTCTACGTCTGGCTGCCCGACGCCATGGCCGGCCCGACGCCGGTGTCGGCGCTCATCCACGCCGCCACCATGGTGACCTCGGGCATCTACCTGTTCTGCCGCGTCAGCTACCTGGTGGTGCTCTCGCCCACCGCGATGATCGTCATCGCGCTCATCGGCGGCACCACGGCGCTGGTGGCCGCGCTCATCGCCTTCACGCAGAAGGGGATGAAGAAGATCCTCGCGTACTCCACGGTGTCGCAGCTGGGCCTGATGTTCCTCGGCATCGGCGTGGGCGCGTTCTGGGCGGCCTTCCTGCACGTGATGACGCACGCCTTCTTCAAGGCCTGCCTGTTCCTCGGCGCCGGCAGCGTGATGCACGGGAACGCCGAAGAGGAAGACGTGACGAAGCTGGGCGGGCTGCGCCGGGAGATGCCGGTCACCTGGGCGACCTTCCTGGTCTCGACCTTCGCCATCACCGGCATCGTCCCGCTCTCGGGCTTCTTCTCGAAGGACGCCATTCTCCACGCGGCGCACGTCAACGAGATCGCCGGCTACCACGGCCTGCAGCACGTGGCCTGGCTGCTGGGCATGGCCACCGCGGCGGCCACGGCCTTCTACATGTTGCGCTGCTACCTGCTGGCCTTCGAGGGCGAGCGCTCGAAGGACGCGAAGATTCCTCACGCGCACGAGTCGGCGCCGGCCATGACCGGCCCGCTGGTGGTGCTGTCGGTGCTCGCGGTGGTGGCCCTGGTGCACGGCCTCCCCATCATGAGCGTGCGGCGCGGCGGGGTGGAGGTGACCCAGACGTTGATGGAGAACTTCCTCGACCCGGTGTTCCGCACCACCAACCAGCTCATCGCCTCCCGCGGGCTCGTCAAGCTGCCGGTCGGTCACGAGTCGATGGTGGGTCCGTGGGTGCAGGCGTGGCTCATCGCCATCGTCTCCGGCGGGCTGGCGTTCTTCATCTACCGGCGCTTCCTCCCGCGCGGAGGGTCGCTCAAGGCCATCGAGCCGCTCCGGCGCTTCAGCTACGCGAAGTTCTACGTGGACGAGGTGTATGACTTCCTCATCATCAAGCCGCTGGGCTTCGTGTCGAGGTTGCTGCACCGGGTGGTCGACGCGCTCCTCATCGACAGCGTGGCGGTGCATGGCACCGCGTGGCTGACGGCCCGCACGGGCGCGGTGTTGCGTTACTTCCAGACGGGCGACGCCCAGATGTACGCGGCGGTGATGACCCTGGCCGCCGCCGGCGGCCTGGTGTGGGCGCTCTTCAACTTCAAGGTGCTCTGAAGATGAACTCCATCTACGACTCGAGGATTCTCAACCTCGTCATCTTCTTCCCGTTGCTGGTGGCGGCGCTGGTGGCGCTGCTCCCGCGCGACGAGAAGGGGCAGATCCGCGCGATGACCTTCGCCGGCATGCTGATCAGCATGGTCACCACCTTCCTGGCGTGGGTGGGCTTCGACGCGAAGTCCACCACCGAGTTCCAGCTGACCTACCGGGCGGAGTGGCTGGCGGACATCGGCGCCAGCTACCACGTGGGCGTCGACGGGCTCGGGCTGACGCTCATCGTGCTCACCGGCATCCTCGGCCCGCTGGTGGTGCTCTCGTCGTGGAGCTTCGTGCAGGAGCGCGTGAAGGAGTTCCACATCGCGCTGCTGGTGCTGCAGACCGCCACCTACGGCGCGTTCGCGGCCATCGACGTGCTGCTCTTCTTCATCTTCTTCGAGGCCGTGCTGGTGCCCATGTACCTGCTGGTAGGCGTGTGGGGCTCGGAGGAGCGGCAGAAGGCCGCGGTGAAGTTCTTCCTCTACACGATGGTCGGCTCGGTGCTGATGCTGCTGGCGCTCTTCGCGCTGTACTTCCTGGCGGCGCCTGCGGGGTCGCGCAGCTTCGACTACTCGACGCTCTACAACGGGCTGATGGCAGCCAACCGGGAGCTCGCCGTGTACCTGGCGGCCAACCCCACGGGCGACGGCGTCGGGTTGTCTCCGGTGGCCGCGGCGCTCTTCCGCTACGGCCCGTGGCTGTTCCTGGCCTTCGCGCTGGCCTTCGCCATCAAGGTGCCGATGTTCCCGCTGCACACCTGGCTGCCCGACGCGCACGTGCAGGCGCCGGTGGCCGGCTCGATGATGCTGGCGGGCGTGATGTTGAAGCTGGGCACCTACGGCTTCTGGCGCTTCGCGGTGCCGCTCTTCCCGGTGCAGGCGCGGGAGTACCAGACGCTCTTCGCGACGCTCTCGGTCATCGGCATCGTCTACGGCGCGCTGATGTGCCTCGCGCAGCGCGACATCAAGAAGCTCATCGCCTACTCCTCGGTCAGCCACCTCGGCTACTGCATGCTGGGCATCTTCGCCTTCACCACCGAGGGCGCGACCGGCAGCGCCTACCAGATGCTGAACCACGGCGTATCCACGGGCGCGCTGTTCCTCCTCTTCGGCTTCCTCTACGAGCGTCGGCACGCGCGCCTGATGAGCGAGTACGGCGGGCTGGCGAAGGTGGTCCCGGTGTACACGACCTTCTTCCTGGTGGTGACCTTCTCGTCCATCGCGGTGCCGGGCACCAACGGCTTCGTGGGCGAGTTCCTGGTGCTGCTGGGCACCATCAAGTCGAACCTCCCGCTGGGCTTCGGGGTGTTGGCGGCCACCGGCGTCATCCTCGGCGCGGCGTACATGCTGTGGATGGTGCAGAAGGTCTTCTTCGGCCAGCTCACCCACCAGGAGAACCTGTCGCTCAAGGATCTCTCCGGTCGGGAGCTGGGCGCGGCGATCCCCTTCGTGGTGCTGATCCTGGTGATGGGCTTGCGTCCGCAGCCCATCCTCGACGTCATCAACCCCGCCAGCGAGCGCTTCGTGGCGCGCGCGAAGTACGCGCAGGGCAAGGGCGCCGACGACCTGGAGAAGGTCCGCGTGCAGGTGAAGGCGCTCCCCCCGAAGAACGCGGTGGCCGACGCGCGCCCGAGCATGGCGCCGCCCGTCGCCGTGCCCTCGCGCGTTGACTTCCAGCGCCCGACGCGGCCCACCATCATGCAGCCGGCGCCGAAACCCGTCGCTCAGTGAGATTCCCGTGACGATCCCCGACTTCGCGTTCTCTGAGTTCTTCCCGGTGCTGCCGGCGGCGGTGCTGCTGCTGGGCGGCGTGGTGCTCATGTTGTCCGAGGTGTTCCTCACCTCCACCAACCGCGGCTACCAGGCGGTGCTGGCGGCCTTCGCCTCGGCGGTGGCCGGCGCGGTGGCCTTCCACAACGCCTTCGAGCCGGCGCGCCTGGTGCTGCAGGGCTTCGCGGTGCTCGACCCGTTCTCTCAGTGGACCACGGTGATGGTGTCGCTGGGCACCTTCCTCGCGGTCCTGCTCTCGGCCGGTTTCCTCAAGCACCGCAACGCCGAGCGCGGCGAGTTCTATGCGCTGCTGCTCTTCGCGGCCGCGGGCATGAGCCTGCTGGCGTTGTCCGCCGAGTTCATCACCCTGTTCATCAACCTCGAGGTGATGTCCATCGCCACCTACGCGCTCACCTCCTTCCTCCGCCGTGGACCGCGGCCGGCGGAGGCGGGCTTCAAGTACTTCATCCTGGGGGCCTTCGCGGCGGCGCTGCTGCTGTACGGCGCGGCGCTCCTCTACGGCGCCACCGGCGCCACCAAGCTGGTCGACGTGGGGGCTGGCCTCTCGGCCGCCTTCGCGCAGCAGCCGGCGCTGGTCTATGCGGGCCTGGGTCTGGTGCTGGTCGGCTTCGCCTTCAAGGTGGCGGCGGTGCCGTTCCACCAGTGGACGCCCGACGTCTATGAGGGCGCTCCGACGCCGGTGACCGCGCTCATGTCCGCCGGCGTCAAGGCGGCGGCCTTCGTGGCGCTGGTGCGGGTGTTCCTGCTGCTCGGAGCCGGCATCGACCGCTCGCTGCTGTTCACGGTGTTCAGCGTGTTGGCGCTGTTGAGCATGGTGGGCGGGAACCTGATGGCGCTGCCGCAGCGCAACGTGAAGCGCATGCTGGCCTACTCTTCCATCGCGCACGCCGGGTACATGCTGCTGGGCGTGGCGGCGCTGTTCGCGCCGAAGGTGGCGGCCTCGGAGCCTGGGCTGTTCGCGGCGACGCCGCTCATCGCGCCCGGCGACGTGGCGCCCCTGGTGTTCAAGGGCCTGCTCTTCTACATCCTCGGGTACACGGTGACCTCGCTGGGCGCCTTCGGCACCATCGCCGCGCTGGAGCGCCGCGAAGACGAGACGCGCGGCAACACCTCGGACCTGGAGCGCTTCGCGGGCCTCGCGCAGCGCAAGCCGGGCTGGGCGTTGGCCATGGCGGCCTTCATGCTCTCGCTGGGCGGCGTCCCGCCCACGGTGGGTTTCCTGGGCAAGCTGTTCCTCTTCAGCGCCGCCGTCGATGCGGGCCTGTTGGGGCTCGCGGTGGTGGGCATCCTCTCGAGCGTCGCCGGCGTGTATTTCTACCTCCGGGTGGTGGTGTACATGTTCATGCGTCCGGCGCCGGCGGATGCGCCGCAGCCGTTCCGGCACTGGACCACGGAGCTGGCGCTCGTCACCTCCGCGGTGGCGGTGGTGCTGCTGGGCATCGTCCCCGGGCCGGTGACGGAGTGGTTCAGCCGGGCAGGCATGATCTTCGGTCAGTGAAAGAGACGGATTTCAACTCTGCAAGAATGACGAGTCAGTTCGAAGCACAAGCCATTGAAATAACTGGCGTCATTCTTGGCACACGGTTCGCATAATTCTCAGATGTCTGGCAGTTGAGGTTGAAGTGGTTCCCCCCCCACCACTTCAGCGCTTGTCAGACAGGCAGTAATGAAGACCCGCGGCCCGGTGCTTTTCCCAAAGAGGAGTGCCGGGCCGCCCTTTTGAAGGGCTCATTTCATATTTGAAATTCAAACATGAAATATGGCGCGCTGTGCTTCATGGCAACCTGCTGAAAGCAGGGATGGCCTGTCGCTGGCACGGTGTTCGCTACTTCCCGAGTTGTCACCGATGAGTGACGAAGGGGTTTCCCCCCACCACTTCGACCTCTCGGTGATGCAGTGCCATTGAAGACCTGCGGCTCGGTGTTCGCACCGGGCCGCCTTCGTTTTCAGTTCACGGGCTCGTCACCTGAGGTCTTGAGCCCCAGGCGCTTCATCTTCCTCCACAGCGTGGTGGCGGAGACCCCGAGGGTCTCTGCCACGCGCGAGAGGTCATGGGGGAAGTGCTCGAGGGCCACGCTGATGGTGCGGCGCTCAGCGTCGTTCACCGCGGTCTCGAGGGTCTGCGGGGCGCCACCGGAGGCGATGGCCTGCGCGCCGGCCTGCACGGCGGGCGAGCCGACGGGGGTTCGCTTGCGCAGCGGGAAGTCGTCGGCCGTCAGCTCATCGTTTTCGGCCAGCGCCGCGGCCTGCTCGACCAGGTTCTCCAGCTCGCGGACGTTGCCCGGGAAGGTGTAGCCCTGCAGCCGCTCCAGCGCGTCGGGGGTCAGGTGCCGGGGCCGCCGGCTGCGCGCGTTGGCCTTGTCGAGGAAGTGCTGGGCCAGCACCGGCACGTCGTCCAGGCGCTCGCGCAGCGGCGGCACCACCAGCGTCACCACCGCCAGGCGGTAGTAGAGGTCCTGGCGGAAGCGCTTGCCGTCGACCTCCGCCTCGATGTTGCGGTTGGTCGCCGCCACCGTGCGCACGTCGACCTTGAGCGAGGTGCTCTCGCCGACGCGCCGCAGCTCGCCCTCCTGCAGCACGCGCAGCAGCTTCGACTGGAACGCCGGCGCGGTCTCCGTCACCTCGTCGATGAAGATGGTGCCCTTGTCCGCCTCTTCGAAGAGGCCGCGGCGCGCCTTGATGGCGCCGGTGAAGGCGCCGCGCGCGTGGCCAAAGAGCTCCGATTCCAGCAGCGTCTCGGTGATGGCCGCGCAGTTGACGGGAACGAAGGGTGACCGCGCCCGGTTCGAGAGCGCGTGGACGGCGCGCGCCACCAGCTCCTTGCCGGTGCCGGACTCGCCCTGCACCAGCACCGTGGCCTCGGAGGTGGCTACGCGCGCGATGCGCCCGGTCAGGTCGCGCATGGCCTGGCTGCGGCCCACCAGCGCCGAGAGCCCGTGGCGCTGCTTGAACTCGCCCGAGAGCGAGTCGACGGCGGAGATGAGGCCGGCGTGCTCCAGGCCCTTGTTCACCCGGTGCAGCAGCTCGCCGTCCTTGAAGGGCTTGGTGATGTAGTCGTAGGCCCCGCGGCGCATGGCCTCGACGGCGGTCTCGATGCTCCCGTACGCGGTCATCACGATGACCGAGAGCTGAGGCGCGAGGGCGATCGCCCGCTTGAGCAGCGTCAGCCCATCCATGGGCTCCATCTTCAGGTCGGTCAGCAGCAGGTCGGCCTGGTGGTCGCTCAACCAGGCCAGCGCCTCCTCACCGCTCCCCGCCTCGTCGACGGTGTAGCCCTCGGCGCGCAGCAGCAGCGCGGTGGTGGCTCGCATGTTGCGTTGGTCATCGACGACGAGAATGCGACCCTTGCGCGGCGGCGTCGGAGCGGTGTCAGTCATTGCGGATGGCGGAGCCTACCAGCAGCCGCCTCCGCGTGCGGGCGCGCGTTCGTTCAGCGTCGCGCCGGGTGCTCACCGGTGTCGAAGCGTCGGTCATCGACCGCGTGGGCGTAGTCCCACGGGAAGACGAAGATGTCGGGGGCGGTGATGGCCACGAAGTCGGGGACGAAGCCCCTGGGCCGGGCCACCAGCGTGGCGGTCTTCAGGCGGGTGACGCCCGCGGCCCGGGCCAACCGGCCGGCGAAGGCCAGGGTGTCTCCGGTGCTGCAGATGTCGTCGACCAGCAGCACCCGCCGGCCCTTGAGCTCCGCCGGCACCTGGTCGCCCACGGTGCGCGTCGACTCGCGGTGCCGGGAGGTGACGCGCAGCGGGTAGAACTCGACGCCCAGCGCGGAGGCCAGCGCGCCGCCCATGAAGATGCCGCCGTGCACCAACCCCACCACCGCCTGCGGCTTGAACTTCGCGCGCGCCGCCGCGGCCAGGGTCTGGACGTGGGCGTCGAAGTCGCCCCACGACAGCTCGGTCACCGCGGTGCGCCGCAGGTCGTTTCCGGGCAGGCCGCGCGGCACCACCGGCACTCCGCCGGCGGCGCTGAACACGTCGCCTTCATCGGAGGGGGCGCGACGGCTGGGGAGCTTCTTCTTTCCGGTAGCCACGGCTCGGGGAGATAGCACGCCGCGCGCGACGGGAAGAGCGCTTCAGGGCGCCACGCCGGCGTCCGCCGGAGTGGGCGGCGGCTCGAGCTCCCAGGTCAGGCGAGCGGTGTGCAGGGCGCCGGGCTGGGAGTCGACCCAACCGCCCAGCCGCCGGGAGGCCATGAGCAGCGGGCCCAGCTCGGCGCTGGCGGCGATGAAGACCGCGAGCTCCGGTGTCTGCAAGGCCTCCATCAGGGGCACCTGTTGCATGGCGCGCGCGGCGGCCCGCGGGTCGACCTGGAGCTCCACGCCATGGGCCTGGGTGCCGCCCGCCTCGCCCAGGGCGCCGAGCACGCTGGCGGCGACGTCGGCGTCATTGGCCAGCATCAGGGTGCTGCCGTGGAGCGACAGCGTGAGGGTGCCGTGGCTGAAGCGGAGCTTCGCCGGGTCGACCTTCTCCAGCGCCGCGGCGACGGCGGCGACGTCGGTCACCTCCGCCAGCCAGACCTGCTTGAGCGCGAAGAAGCGCGCCTCCTTCGTGCGCAGCCCGGCCACCACCCGGACGTGACTGAAGGCCGCGGCCACCGAGCCCGAGAGGTGGGGCGTGAGGGCCTTCGCCAGGGGCGTGAGAACCCAGTCGCCCGGCAGCTCGCGCGCCAGCCGGGCGGTGAGGCCGGAGAGCTCATTCGGTGGCAGGCGCGCCCGCACCACGCCGATGCCCGGCGCGGAGAGGCGGGCGAAGGGGGAGGGCCCGCCGTTGGCCAGCTTCGGTCCGCCGGAGTTCTTCACGCGCGCGTCGGCCTGCAGCGTCAGCTCCCGGGCGCTCAAGGTCAGGGCGCCGGGCGCCTTACCCGAGGGCACGATGAGCTGGAGCGGGCCGGGCATCTTCGCCGCCAGGGCCACGCCGCCGCCGCCGCCGGGCCTGGTCAGCAGCCGGCCCAGCTCTCCGGTGAGCGCGTCGATGGAGCGCCCGCGCCCGTTGATGGCGCAGGACTGTTTCCCGGACATCGCCCAGGCCACCAGCACCCGGCCCAGCGGGTCCATCGAGCCGCGCACGGTGACGCCGTTCTCCTGGCGCTCGAACACCTCGCCCATGCGCCGCAGCCTGGCGTCGCAGGCCTCGCGGTACCGCGCGGGGTCCTTCACCTGGACGCACGCCAGCTGGGCGTCACCGAGCTGAGCGCGGGTCAGGCCCTGCCGGCCGTCGATGCCCGACTGAGCCAGGGCCTCGGGGTCGAGGAGGTTGAGGTCCAGCAGCGGGTGCGCATCGGCGGCCCAGCTCTCTGGCCGCAGGATGCGCGAGTGCGCCCCGGCGGCCCGGAAGAAGGGCAGCAGCGGCTGCAGCGCGTCGACGCTGGAGACGTAGGTGGCGACCGTGGCGTCGGGGGGCACCCGGGGCGCGGACAGCAACGAGAGGAGCAGGACCGGCAGCACCAAAACGGTTCATAGAGCAACTGTGCGCCGTTATGGTGCTCAGCCTCATGGCTTTCGACCTTGCCTACATCGAGAAGAAGTTCGCTGAACTCAAGCGCGCGCTGGACGTCGGGCTGCGCGAGGTGCGGGCGCTGCGACCGGTGGAGCCGGGTGCCGCGCCGGCGGGGAAACCGAAGAAGGGCGGCAAGGCGGCGAAGGCTCCGGCGCGCCCCAGGGCCAGGAAGCCCGGCCGGGCGGTCGCGGTCGACCCGTTGGCTGCGCTGGAGGCCGCCTTCGAGGCGCACCCGCACCACGAGGCGCTCCTGGCGGCGGGCCGTCGGCGCGACCAGCTGCTGCGCTCGCTCATTCCGCTGTACGTGGGGCGGGAGCTCCAGGTGTCGTCGGGCACCACTTCGCGCTTCTGGGCGAAGCACGGCGTCACCTACGCCGCGCCCAACGTGGCCAAGGCGCTGCGGTTGCACCCGGGCAACACCCGCCGCACGCCGAAGGGCCCGCGCATCACGCCGGCGGGCATCAAGTACGTCGAGAACGCGCTCTGAACTACGAGGACCTCCTGCGCGCGCTCCCGCCGGGTGGCGCGGTGTGGGTGCCGGCGCGCGGACGGAGCCTGTGGCCGCTGTTGCGCGACGGCGATGTGCTCAAGGTGGAGCGCGCGCCGCCGCGACCGGGCGACGTGGCGGTGGTGAAGCTGCGCCCGGACGTGCTGGCGGCGCACCTGGTGGTGTCGGTCGCGCCGCTGCGCACCGCCGCCAGCAACGGCCGCCCCGACGCGCCCCCGTTGGCGTACCTGGGCCGGGTGGTGGCCTTCCGTCGAGGCAGGGTGGTGCGCGCCTGGCCCGGCTGGTCGGCGCCGGCGCTCCGCTGGCT
>CALNBU010000409.1 GCA_937875615.1 uncultured Archangium sp. | reverse complement strand
ACCAGCGACACCATCCACACCGCGTCGGCCAGGCCGAGGTGCACCAACTGCATCCACACCGGCGCCTGCAGCACCACGTTGATGAGCCCGGCCATCAGCTGGAGCACCGTCAACGTCCACAGCGCCACCGACCAACGCGGGGCGGCCGCCCAGGTGAGCCGCCCCAACAGCAGCAGCGCTCCCACCGCCACCAACGCCAGCAGCGGGTGGAGGATGCGGAGCCTGATGAGCAGCGTCACGAAGTCGTTGTGCACCGACTGCTGCACCAGGGTGTCCCCCAGCGCGGCGATGGCGCCGCTGACCCCCACCACCAACACCAGCGACAACGCCGCGGCCGTCAGCGCCGCACCCCGACCGCGCCACCGGGGCGTCAGCTCGCCGGCGAAGGCGTGGAAGCTGGTGAGCGTCATAGCCGCCACCAGCAGGAAGGTGTTGATGAGGTGCACCGCCATGGCCACCGCGCGCGAGGCGGTGGCGTTGTCAGCCACCAACTCGGCCTTCACCAGCCACGCTCCCAGCGCCGCCTCCGTCAGCATCAACACCACCGAGGCCAACGCGTAGCGCCGCAGCAGGGGCGCCTGAAAGCGGGCGCTCCACACCCCCACCAGCAGCACCAGCAACAACGCCACGCCGCTGGTCACCCGGTGCGTGTACTCGATGACCGTCTGCATGCTGGCGGCGCGGGGAATCAGCTCGCCATTGCACACCGGCCAATGATCTCCGCAGCCGGCGCCGCTGCCCGACGCGCGCACGTACGCGCCCCAGAGAATGACGAACAGCGTCCACCCGAGGGACACCACCGTGGCGCGACGGAACGACGTCGACACCACTTACTTCACCACGCGCAGGTGACCCCGCTTCGGCGGCGTCGGCTCGCTCGGTGCCGCCTCCGCGCCCTCGCCGCTGAGCACCACCTCCCGCAGGATGGCCCGCGGAGAGGTGGCCGCCGGCTCTTCGTCGACAGGCAGCGGGCTCTTCACCTTCTCGGTGGCCGCCTGCACCAGCTCCGCCGGCATGTCGGAGGGGAACATCCACAGCTCTTCAGACACCAGCGACGCCACCGCGTAGACCGCCGACCACGGCACCCCCACGGTGAAGCGCTGACCACCGAACGAGAGCGTCTGCCGCACCCCCCAGTCACTCACCGCGAGGTCGGGCGGGTCGAAGCGGTAGCTGTGGTTGAGGCGCAGGTGGAAGTCGCCCTTGAACTGCTCGGGCACGATGACCCCGGGTCGGCGGGCGTCGAGGTGCACCTGCGTCAGGCCCTGCTCGAGCGACGCCAGCAACCGCGCCTTCTTCTCGTTTTCCTTCTTGTCGCTCACGTCATCTCTTTCGCATGGCGCGGTCCATCTCGCGCTTCGCTTCTCTGTCTTTGATGCTGTCGCGCCTGTCCAGCCCCGTCTTGCCCTTCCCCAGGCCCAGCTTCACCTTGGCGCGACCCTCCTTGAAGTACAGCTCGAGCGGGATGATGGAATAACCGCGCTCCTTCACCTTCGCCGCCCAGCGGTCGAGTTCCGCGCGGTGGAGCAACAGCTTCCTCCTGCGGATGGGCAGATGCCCGAAGGTGCTGGCGGGCTTGTAGGCCCCGATGTGCGCGTTGTGGAGGAACAGCTCGTTCTTCTCGGGGAGCGCGTAGCTGTCGCTCAGCGAGGCCTCGCCGCTGCGCAGCGCCTTGACCTCGCTGCCGAGCAGCGAGAGGCCGGCCTCCATCGTGTCGTCGATGGCGTAGTCGAAGCGCGCGCGCCGATTTTCGCAGATGAGCTTCACGCCGCTGTCTTTCCTGGCCGCCATGACTCGCGAAGGGCGCTCTGACTGACAACGCCCGACTTGTCTACCCGATGTCGAACATGCAGACGTTCTGACTGCAGACCAGCCCCTCGCCCGGGCAGCAGTCGCCCGTGCCTCCGCAGGTCTCACCCGACCGGCGACAGCGCTCCGGCGGCGGCGGCGAGCACACCAGGCCGCCGTCTCCCGCGCGGCAGTCGCCGCTGCAACACTCGGAGCCCACCGCGCACGACGTGCCCTCGCTCCGGCACGGCCGGGGCGCCCAGTAGGCGGAAATGTTCTGCGAGGTGGTGCTCTGTCCGGGCAGCCAGTAGCCCACCTGACTGGGGTCTCCCGAGGCCTGGATGTCTTCCGAAATGGCCGCGACCCAGATCTGCTGCCGACCGGTGCCGCGGGTGCCCACCTGCGCGTTTCCGTAGTCGCGCCGCGAGAGGAAGCTGACCCAGTAGAAGCCGCCCGCCCGAAAAGGCGAGAAGTGCGGCTGGAAGGAGTCGGTGGTGTCGACGCCGCCGTTGGCGTTGTCGAGGCGTCGCAGCGCCGTGCCGTCGGGCTTCATCAGGTAGAGCGCCCCCTGCCCGGTGTCGCTGCGGTTGTTGGTGCCGTGCGAGAAGGCCAGCCACTGCGAGTCGGGGCTCCACGACGGGTACGAGTCGGCCTCTCCGCCGGGCACCGCGCCCGAGAGCGAGGCCCCCTGGTGGATGACGCTCGCCGGACCCAGCGCGTCGGGGCCGGTGAAGGGCACCACCGCGATGTCGCCGTGGGTGGCGTCTCCACCCCAACCGCCGGCCTGCGGCAGGCT
>CALNBU010000408.1 GCA_937875615.1 uncultured Archangium sp. | reverse complement strand
GCCCGCGAACGCCTCGGCGCGGTCATGCACGAACCCGCGCGCGACGAGCGCGTCATTCATGGCGGTGCCGATGTCGACCAGCGAGTCGGCCAGCGTCCCGTCGAGGTCGAAGATGAGCGCGTCGAGGCTCATGCCGACTTGAGGTTGAGCAACACGGCCTCGCGCACCAGCTTCTGCAGCACCGTGGCCTGGAGCTGACGCTCGTCGAACACCACCTCGCCGCCCGGCGCCTCGGCCGACGACGGCAGCTGCTCGCCCTTGAGGAAGCGCAGCAGCACCCGACGCTCCTCGGGGATGATGCGCGCGAACACGCCGTTGGCGACGTAGGTCGGCAGACCGTCTTCCAGCACCTCGGAGACCTCCGGCGCCGCCTCCAGCACCAGCTTGCGCAACGAAATCACCAGAGACCTCAGCGGAGGTGGCAGCCGCGACACCAGCCCATCGACCTCCACCTTCGCCAGCGCCGAGGCCACGATGGGGTGCAGCGCACGCGCCCCCTTGCGCTGACCGGCGGCCTTCTTCGCGGGCGCTGCCTTCTTCGCGGGCGCTGCCTTCTTCGCGAGCGCTGCCTTCTTCGCGGGCGCTGACTTCTTCACGGACGCTGCCTTCTTCACGGACGCTGCCTTCTTCACGGGCGCTGCCTTCTTCACGGGCGCTGCCTTCTTCACGGGCGCTGACTTCTTCACGGGCGCTGACTTCTTCACGGGCTTCTTCTTTTTAGTGGCCATCAGGTTGGTGGACGCTACTTGTGGGTCACCATGACTTCCATCTCCATCAAGGTGTGGTCCGACTATGTGTGCCCCTGGTGTTACATCGGCCTGGGCGAGCTCCAGCGCGTGGCCGGTGACTACCCGCTGCAGATCGACTGGCAGCCGTACCTGCTCCGGCCCGACGCGCCAGAAGAGGGCTGGGAACTGCCGGAGCGCTTCAAGGCCTCCCATGATGATCCCAACAGCCCCATCAACCAGCGAGCGAAGACCCTGGGGCTCCCGCTCAAGGGTCGCAGCCGCATCCCCAACTCGCGGCGCGCGCACGAGTGCACGGAGTACGCCCGCGCGCACGGGAAGGAGCAGGCCTTCCACGACTCGCTCATCGCCCGCTACTGGGGTCAGGGAGAAGATCTCCACGACTGGCAGGTGCTCCAGGCCGCCGCCCGGGACGCCAGCCTCGACGGCGAGGCCATGCAGCGCGAGGTCGAAGACGGCCGCTGGAAAGACGCCGTGGAGGCCCGCATCGGCGCGGCTCAACAACTGGGCGTGAGCGCGGTGCCGACGTTCCTCATCGCGGACACCTTCGTCATTCAGGGCGCGCAGGACGCGGGGGTCTTCCGCCAGGCCTTCGAGCGACTCAAGCGCGGCCTCTGACGGCCCGCCGCGCTCACCCCACCGTCGCGCGGTGGGCGCGCAGCGCCTCCACCACCTTCTCCGGGTGCGTCATCGGCGCCATGTGCCCCGTCCCCGGCAGCGTCACCACCCGGGCGTGCGGGTGGCGCTGCTTCAGCGCACGAATCACCTCGCGAGAGCCGGCCGGGCTGCGCTCACCCTCCACCAGCGTCACCGGCACCGGCGGCAACGGGTTCTCCTCATACGTGCCCGACTGCGCGAAGACCGAGCGGACCTCCTGGAACATCTTCCACCCCATGGCGAGGCTGTGCGCGCGCATGAAGTCCGGCAGGCGCTTCCATGAACCCGGGCGGTTCCAGTAGTCGATGAACATCTCCAGCCAGGCCTCGGTGCCGCCCAGCGCCTCGTCTTCGAGGAACCACGGCTCGCGCTGAAAGCGCTCCAGCTCCGCGCGCGCCTCGGCGCTGGCGTCGACGTCGTGGGCGATGGCGCCGAACATCACCGGCTCGAGCAGGAACATCGAGCGGACCTCCACCGCCGGGAGCGCGGCCAGCTTGAGGGCCACCAACCCGCCGTAGGAGTGCGCCACCACGTGCACCGGACCTGCGGGGAGCTGCCGGCGCAGCTGCGCCACGTCGTCCAACACCGAGAAGGGCTGCCCCCGCGCCAGCGGCGGCAGCGGCGGGTAGCCCAGGTTCGCCGGCGTGAGGCGCGACGCCTCCGGCACCACCTCGTCGGGCACGAAGTCCCACAGGAAGGGCCCGGTGCCGGTGGAGTGGATGAAGAGCGTGCGCATGCCGTGCAGCTACGACGCCGAGCGCCGCGCGGCCACCTTCTTCGCCCCCACCGCCCGGGCGCTCAACACGCGCCCGACGTTGGCCTCCACCCACAGCGCCAGCCCCTGTACCCGCTGCGCTGCCTCCCGCCCCATCGGCGTCAACGAATACTCCACCCGCGGAGGAATCTCCGGGAAGGCCTCGCGGCGCACGAAGCCGTCGACCTCCAGGTGCTGGAGCGTCTGCGCCAGCATCTTCTCGCTCACGCCGCCCACCTTCCGGCCCAGCTCCCGGAAGCGCCAGGTGCGCTCCAGCAACACCAGCAGCACCAGCACGCCCCAGCGGCTCATCAGGTGATCCAGCACCGTGCGCGACGGGCACAGCGGCGCGTAGAGATCAGCCTTCAGCTTCTGCGTTGCAGCCATGGAACACACTTACCAGAAGGTAGGTACTTGAGAAAAGTAAGTCACATTCCTATTGATGGCGCTCACCCACAACCTTCAAGGGAGTCACCATGATCGTCGTCACCGGAGCCACGGGCCACCTCGGCCGCCACGCCGTCGAGCAGTTGTTGTCGAAGCACCAGCAGGTCATCGCCGCGGTCCGCAACGTCGAGAAGGCGCAGCCGCTGGCCGCCGCCGGCGCGCAGGTCCGCTTCGCCGACTACGACCAGCCCGCCTCGCTGGAGGCCGCCTTCGCCGGCGCCGACGCGCTGCTCCTCATCTCCAGCAGCGAAATCGGCAAGCGCTTTCCCCAGCACAAGGCGGCCATCGACGCGGCGAAGAAGGCCGGCGTGCGCCACATCGTCTACACCAGCGCGCCCAGGGCCACGGACTCGGGCATCAAGCTGGCGAAGGAGCACGCGGAGACCGAGCGCCACCTCATCGCCTCGGGCGTGCCGTACACCATCCTCCGCAACGGCTGGTACATCGAGAACTACACCGGGCAGCTCGCCAACACCGTGAAGCTGGGCACGCTCTACTCGGCCGCGGGAGAGGGGCGGGTGTCGGTGGCCCCGCGCGCCGACTACGCGGCCGCCGCCGTGGCGGTGCTCACCAGCAGCGGGCACGAGGGGAAGACCTACGAGCTGGGCGGCGAGTCGCTGACCCTGGGCGAGCTGGCGGCGAAGTTCTCCGCCTGGGCCGGCAAGCCCATCGGCTACGTCAGCCTCCCCTTCGCCGACTTCAAGGGCGCGCTGGTGGGCGCCGGACTGCCCGAGGCCGCCGCCGACATCTTCGCCGACGCCGACCTGGGGCTCGGTCGCGGCGAGCTGCTGGTGGAGGGCCACGCGCTGGAGACGCTCCTCGGCCGCAAGCCCACCACGGTGGACCAGGTGCTGGCCGCCACGCCGCGGTCCTGAGCCCACGGGCCGCTTGCAGGGCGGGCGCGTTCTGCTACGACGCGCTCGCCGGTTCGCTCCGGGCCTCACCGCCCCGTGCCGGCTCAGGGTCGCTCTGGTCGCGTCTGCGCCGGAAACCGAACCTGCCCCACAACGAGAGGCGAGAAGAACCGCATGAGCGCAGAGGAATTGCCCGAGCAGGAAGACCCGACGACCCCCGCCCCCACCGGCGATGACGGAGACGACGGCGGCGACGATGGCGACGGGCCCGACGACGACGGTGGCGACGAGGGTGGTGGTGACGGCGCGCAGCCCGGCGCCGCCGCGGGTCAGCCAGGCCAACCCGGCGCAGGACGTCGCAAGCGCCGCCGCAGGCGCCGCAAGGGCAACCCCGTCTTCTTCAGCGAAGACGGCCAGGCCTTCCGCAAGGTGATTCAGCCCGACGGGCAGGTGGTGAACGTCTTCCTCACCCCCGCGGAGCTCGACCAGTACAAGCAGCGCATCGCCCAGCAACAGGCGCAGCAGCAACAGCAGCAGCAGATGCAGCAACAGCAGCGCCAGGGCCTGCCGGTCACCGCGCCGGTGCAGCAGGTGGAGGGCGTGCTGGACCTCGACGTGAAGGGCGTGAACGCCGCGCTGCGCAGCCTGAAGCGCAGCCTGCTGCCCGGCCCCGACGACGCGGAGATTCCCAAGAACCTGGTGCAGAAGCTGCGGCTCCGCGCCGGCCAGTACATCGTGGGCAACGCGCAGATGAAGGGCCTCAAGGGCACCATCGTCAGCGTGGAGAGCGTCGACGGGCAGCCGCTCGAGAAGGCCTCGCGGCTCCCGCACTTCGGAGACCTCACCTCCATCGACCCCATCGATCGGCTCAAGCTCGAGCACGGCCACAAGGAATTCGTGGGCCGGGTGCTCGACCTCATCTCTCCGCTCGGCAAGGGCCAGCGCAGCCTCATCGTCGCGCCGCCCAAGACCGGCAAGACCATCATGCTGCAGCGCATGGCGCAGGCCATCCTCACCAACCACCCCGAGGTGCACGTGATGGTGGTGCTCATCGACGAGCGCCCCGAAGAGGTCACCGACATGCGCCGCACGGTGAAGGCCGAGGTGCTGGCCTCGTCGAGCGACCACAAGACCGCCGACCACCTCCGCGTGGCCGAGCTGGCCATGGAGCGCGCCCGGCGCCTGGTGGAGGCCGGTCGCGACGTGGTGGTGCTGCTCGACTCCATCACCCGTCTGGCCCGCGCCTACAACAAGGAGGTCGAGTCGTCGGGCCGCACCATGTCGGGCGGCGTCGACAGCCGCGCCCTGGAGCGCCCCAAGCGGCTCTTCGGCGCCGCGCGCGCCACCGAGGAGGCCGGCACGCTGACCATCATCGGCTCCGCGCTCATCGACACCGGCTCGCGCGCCGACGAGGTCATCTTCGAGGAGTTCAAGGGCACCGGAAACTCCGAGGTGACGCTCGACCGCCTGCTGGCGGAGAAGCGCATCTGGCCGGCCATCAACATCGCGCAGTCGGGCACGCGCAAGGAAGAGAAGCTCTTCCAGCGCGCCGAGTACGAGAAGGTCCGCAAGCTGCGCGGCATGTTGTTCAACGTGAAGCCGGTGGAGGCCATGGAGGCGCTGCTCAAGCGCCTCGGCCGCTACACCTACAACGACGAGTTCCTCTCGGAGCTGTGAGGCGCGGCCTCGGCGTCAGGGCAGAAACACGACGCCGAGGGAGCGCATGCCGCTCGGAGGCAGCAACGCGCTCTGCAGTTTCCATGGAGAAACAGCAGGGCCCGGGCGCATCACCGGACCTCGCGGCATCCAGGAGCACGTCTCCTGAAGTCGGGGACCCCGCAGACCTGGCGCGGCGCTCGGCCCCCTCGCGCGAGCCACCGACGGGTTCCTCTCGGAATTGAGCGACGCGTCACCTAGGCTGCCGCGCGTCATGCCCCTCGGGTCAGGGCGGTGCCACGCCCATCCAGAACGTCCGGGACTCGGCATCTGCGTCGAGTGTCGGAACGTCATCTGCAGCGAGTGCACCACCCAGTTCGAGGGCATCAACCGCTGCGCGACGTGCCTCGACGCGCGACTGCGCCGGGCGCAGACCCCC
>CALNBU010000407.1 GCA_937875615.1 uncultured Archangium sp. | reverse complement strand
ATACTGGGCCGAAACTTCATAGCCCCAAGCGTCGTTCAGGTCGCCACGCAGTCCGATCACGCCGCGATAGGACGTATAGCCCAGATGCGACTGGCGTCCGCCACCTTCGACGTTACGACGCAAAATGAATAGCGTCGCGTCAGTGGCCGTGCCTGCCGCCGCGTCGGCGCCGGCCCTCGCTGCGGCGCCGGTGGCCAGCCCCCGCGTCTCCCTGGCCTCGCTCGACGGCGCCAGCAACGTGGTGGTGCTGCGCACGGCCAGCCACGAGGCGGTGCGCAAGGCGGCCCTGGCGGCGGACGGCGCGCCCTTCGCGGTCCCCGACTCCCTGTGTCCACGCTGCGCGTCGCCGCGCGCCGCCGCCGACGCGTGCCCACAGTGCGGCGTGCGCTTCGAGGGCTTCGACGACGCGCTGGCGCTGCCGCCGCGCTGGCTGCGCGACGAGTGGGTGGCGCTGCTGCGCGACTGGGGCAACGACGCGCACCACGTGCAGCTGCGGCGCAAGGCCCAGCAGCTCGACGCGCTGGCCGAGGTGGGCCGCCTCTACCGGCTGCGCCTGGCCGCGGCCCCCGATGACCCCATCGCCGCCGAGGGCCGACAGGACGTGCTGCGGCTGGCCGCGGTGGCGATGACGCTGACGCCAGGCGACGACGGCGTGGCGCAGCGCAAGCGGGCGGCCTGGCTCATCGGCGGCGGGCTGGTGGCGGCGCTGCTGTTGTTGATGACGGCGCTGCTGCTCTGGCGTTGAGCTGGCGCGCCCGCCGCGCGCGTGAGACAACCTCGCGCCACGGTGACGTGGACCCAGCTCGCGGTGACAGCGCTGTGGGGCGGCCTCGTGGCGCTGGAGCGACGGGCCTTCCTCCAGGCCATGCTGTCGAGGCCCCTGGTGGCGGCCACGGTGGAAGGACTGCTGCTGGGCGACGTCGCCTCCGGCCTCTACGTGGGCATGGTCTTCGAGCTCTTCTTCCTCGGCGGGGCCTCGCTGGGCGGGGCGCACCCCGACCACGACACGCTGCCGGCGGTGGCGGGCGCGGCGATGGCGGCGGGCATGGGCCTGGCCTCGGGGGTGGAGTCGACGCCGGCGATGTGGGCGCTGTCGATTCTCATCTGCGCGCCCTTCGGCCGGGCGGGCCTGTGGTTGGAGCACCGCCTCGACCGGCGCGCCCGGAAGTACTTCGGGCGGGCGGTGACGGCCACCGACTCCGGCAACCTCGACAAAGCGGCGCGGCAGAACCTGCGGGCCATGTGGCCGCAGTTCGTCTTCTACGGCCTGCTGTGCGCGGCGGCCGCGGCGGCGGGCCCCTCGCTGCACGCGCTGGCGAAGGGCTTCCCACCCTCGCTGCTGCGCGGGTTGACCTGGGCGTACCCGGCCATGGGCGTGGCGGCGGGGGCCATCGCGGTGGCCGGGAGCCACGCGCCGAAGCGGCACGCGCTGGCCCTGGCGGGCGCGGCGCTGACGCTGGTGGCGGCGTTGGTGACGGGAGGCCTCTCGTGAGCGCGCTGCCGCTGCGCACGGTGCTGCGCGTCGCCTGGCGCTCGCTCTTCATCCAGGCCGGCTACTCGCCCGACGCGATGCAGACGTTGGGGTTGCTGTACGCGCTGGCCCCGGCGTGGCGGCACCTCTACGACACCGACGAGGCGCGCAACGCCGCCGTCCGGCGACATCTGTCGACCTTCAACACGCACCCGTACACCGCGGCCGCGCTGGTGGGCGGCATCCTCCACTACGAGCTCAAGCTGGCCCGCGGCGAGGCCACCGTCGAGGACATCGCGCGCTTCAAGTCGACGTTGATGGGGCCGCTGGCCGCGCTGGGCGACGGCTTCTTCTGGCTGTCGCTGCGGCCGGCGACGGGCGCGGTGGGCGTGGCGCTGGTGCCGGTGCTGGGCGTGTGGGCGCCGGTGGTGTTCCTCTTTCTCTACAACGTGGTGCACTTCGTCGCGCGGGCCTGGCTCTTCGCCGTGGGCCTCCGCTCCGGGGCGGCGCTCGTCACCCGGGTGAAGTCGCTGCGCGTGCCCACCTGGAGCGACCGGCTCCGGAGCATCTCCGCGCTGACCGCCGCGGGCACCGGCGCCTGGCTGACGGTGCGCTTCGGCGCGGCGCTGCACGGCGCGGCCTCGGAGGCGCTGGACGCCGCCACCGACGTGCCGGAGCCGACCTCGGCGCGGGCGGTGCTGGGCGCGGCCATGGCCTGCCTGGTGTTGGGCGCGCTGGGCGTGGCGCTGGTCGAGCGGAAGGTTCAACCCCTCGCGGTGTTGTACGGCGCGGCGGCCCTGGCGGTCGTGCTGGGAGTGCTGTGGTAAACCACCCCCAGGAAAGACGGAGACCCCACCTTGGACACTGCGCAGGCTGAATTCACCATCATCAACGCGCTCGGGCTGCACGCCCGCGCCGCAGCGCAGTTGGTCAAGGCAGCCAACCGCTACACCTGTGAGGTGGTGCTCGAGTGCGACGGCCAGTCGGTCAACGGCAAGTCCATCATGGGGGTGCTGATGCTGGCGGCCGCGCAGGGCATGACGGTGACGGTGCAGTGCAGCGGCGACCAGGCGAAGGCCTGCCTCGACGAAATCGGCGTGCTCATCAACAACCGCTTTGGTGAGGCGAAGTAGATCTCCCGGACGCCCGGCCCGTTGAAGTGGGCCATGCGCTCTCTGCTCCGCTCCCTCGCCCTCGCTGTCAGCCTCGCCGCGCCCGCCTTCGCCGCCTCGCCGCCGCCGCCCACCCCGGCGCCGCAGGCCGCGCGGCCCACGCTCGACGTGGTCTTCGTCCTCGACACCACCGGCTCGATGTCGGGCCTGCTGGAGGGGGCGAAGCAGAAAATCTGGAGCATCGCCAGCCGCCTCGCCTCCGGCACGCCCACGCCGCGCATCCGCGTGGGGTTGGTGGGCTACCGCGACCGCGGCGACGAGTACGTGACGAAGCGCTTCGCGCTCTCGGAGGACCTCGACGCGGTGTACGCCAACCTGAAGGGCTTCTCGGCGGGCGGCGGGGGCGACGGACCCGAGCACGTCGGCCAGGCCCTGGGCGAGGCCGTCTCGCTCATGCAGTGGAGCGGCGACAAGAAGGCGGCGCGCATGATTTTCCTGGTGGGCGACGCCCCCGCGCACGACGACTACAAGGACGGCTGGAACACCCGGGTGTGGGCCAGGAAGGCCATCGAGCAGGGCATCGTGGTGAACACCGTGCGCTGCGGCAATGACCCGAGCACCGGCACGCTCTTCGCGGAGCTCTCGCGGCTGGCCGACGGCACCTACGTCTCGATTGCGCAGTCCGGCGGGATGGTGGCGGTGGCCACGCCCTTCGACGCCGACATGGCGAAGCTGAACGCCGAGCTGGCCGACACCACCCTGACGGCCGGGCGCCGGGCGGTGCGCATGGAGGCCGACCGCGAGATGGAGGCCTACAAGAGCCTGGGCAGCGCCGCCGCCGCGGACCGCGTCAGCTACCGCGCCAAGGCCGCGCCCGCCGCGCCGATGATGGAGTCGAAGGCCGGCGGCGTCTCGCTGAACGCCAACCCGGCGAAGGCCGACGAGCTGGCCGACGAGGAGCTGCCCGAGGCGGTGCGCGCGCAGCCCAGGGCCCAGCGCGCGGCCTACGTGCGCGCCGTCAACGAGCGCCAGCAGGCAGCGCAGCAGAAGCTGCTGGAGCTCTCGAAGCAGCGCGACGCCTACCTGAAGGAGCACGCCTCGAAGAAGGCCGACTCCTTCGACGAGCAGGTCTTCGCCGGGGTGAAGAAGAGCGCCGCGAAGGTGGGTGTCTCCTACTAACGTCCACGCGCATGCGACTCCCTCTGTTGTTGGCTGTCGTCTCCGCGGGCGCCCTGGCTTCGGCCGAGGCGCCCGTCTCGCTCACCGCCTCCGACGGCACCGGCCTCAAGCTGGTGAAGCTGGAGGCGGTGGGCGTGGTGCAGGACCCGCTGGCCTTCACCGAGCTGCGGCTCACCTTCCAGAATCCGCTCGACCGGGTGCTGGAGGGGCAGTTCCGGGTGACGCTGCCGCGCGGCGCCAGCGTCAGCCGCTTCGCGATGAACATCGACGGGCGCTGGCAGGAGGGCGAGGTGGTGGAGAAGCAGGCGGCGCGGCGCGCCTACGAAGACTTCCTCCACCGCCGCCAGGACCCCGCGCTGCTGGAGCAGGCCGGCGGCAACGAGTTCCAGGCGCGCGTCTTCCCCATTCCCGCCCGGGGCATCAAGGAGCTGGTGCTGTCGTACTCGCACGACCTGCAGGCCGCGGGGACGCCCTACGTGGTGCCGCTGCGCGGGCTGCCCGAGGTGGGGACGCTGACGGTCTCGGTGCACGGAGTGACGGGCACCTCGACGCTCTCGAAGAAGAACTTCGTGCCCAACGCCGACTTCTCCGCGCTGCCGGCGGCCACGGGGCAGGGCGTGCGCAGCGGCACCTTCGCCGCGGTGCGGGTGGTGCCGGTGGCCACCTCGGCGCCGGAGCCGCTGCGGGCCCTGACGGTGCTGGTGGACACCTCGGCCTCCCGCGCCCTGGGTTGGAGAGAGCAGGTCGCGCAGCTCTCCGCGCTGCTGGCGGCCCTGGCGAAGGGGCAGCCGGACCTCACCGTCTCGGTGGTGGCCTTCGACCAGACGGTGGCGCCGGTGTACGCGGGCCCGGCCGCGAGCTTCTCCGAGGCGGACGCGCGGCGGCTGCGCGAACGCCAGGCCCTCGGGGCCTCCGACGTGGAGGCGGCGCTCAGGCACCTCGCCGCGGCCCCCACCGAGCGCGCCCTCCTCATCAGCGACGGGGTGATGACCGCCGGCGCCACCGAGGGCCCCAACCTCACCGCGCAGGTGTTGAAGTTGAAGGCCGCGGGCGTCAAGCGCCTCGACGCCCTCGCGGTGGGCGGCATCCGCGACGAGGCCGCGCTGGCGCGGCTGGCCCAGGGAAACCTCGAGCGCGACGGCGCGGTGCTGGACGGCGCGCTGCCCCCAGCGGAGCTGGCGCGGCGGCTCCAGCTGGCCACCAGGTCCAGGCTGGCGGTGGAGGTAGAGGGAGCGGCGGCGTGGTGGCCCACCTCGCTGGCGGGCGTCCAGGCCGGCGACGCGGTGCTGGTGTACGCCGAGCTGCCCGCCAACAAGCCGGTGCGCGTGAAGGTGGCGGGCGCGGCGCAGCCGGTGGCCTCGCTGACCACCGTCGACGCGCCGCTGCTGCAACGGGCCTGGGCGCGCGCCCGCATCGCGCAGCTGGAGGCCCGCCTCGACGGCGCCGACGGCGAGCCGGAGCGCGCGAAGCTCAGGGCCTCCATCGTGGCGCTGTCGACGAAGGAGCGGGTGCTCTCGTCGTTGACGGCGCTCCTGGTGCTGGAGACCGAGGCCGACTACGCGCGCTTCCACATCGACCGCCGCGCCCTGGCCGACGTGCTGACGGTGAAGGAGGGCAGGGTGGCCCGGCTGAAGCGCGACGCGAAGTCGCTGGTGTTGACGAAGCCTCCCGCCCCGAAGACCAGGGCGGCGTCTTCGGGAGGCGCCGCGGCGCGCCAGCGGGGCGGCTCCTTCGAAATCGGCGGCGGGCCCTCGGACGGCGCCCCGGCGGCGGAGCCCGCGCCGCCCGCCACC
>CALNBU010000406.1 GCA_937875615.1 uncultured Archangium sp. | reverse complement strand
GCAGACCTGGGCGTCGATCTCAACGAGTACGTCACGATCCGGGGCGGCGCCGACATCTATTACAAGCTGCTGCACGGCAACGCGGAGCTGCCGCTGCTGACCGTGAACTACGTGCCGTTCCCCGGCGCGGAGCCGAAGGCCGAGCCCTGGCGCGTGGTGGCCACCATTCCGCAGTTCGACGGCGCGCTCTACACCGAGGCCGACGTGCGGCTGGGGAACTTCACGGCGACGCCGGGCGTGCGCGTCAGCTCCGCGTACATCAACGGGCAGGTGCGCGGCACCGCCGACCCCCGCCTGTGGATGCGCTACCAGTTCCTCGAGACGACGGCGCTGAAGGGCTCGGTGGGGCTCTATTCACAGCCGCCCAACGGCTTCGACATGGAGAAGGCGCCGCTGGGCACGCCCACGCTCACCTACGAGCGCGCCTTCCAGAGCTCGCTGGGCGTCTCGCACCGCTTCACCGACTACATCAACGTCGACGTCACCGGCTTTTTCAACCGGCGCTACGACAACGTCGTCTCGCCCGGAGAGACCATCGTCAACGAGGATGGCTCCATCACCCGCACCCGCGCCGCCAACCTGGGGCTGGGCCGCGCGTACGGCGTGGAGGTGATGGCCCGCCATGAGGTGAGCAAGTACGTCTTCGGGTGGATCGCCTACACCTTCAACCGCAGCGAGGAGCGGCGCGCCGGCTCCGACCAGGACTACCTGCCCTCGACCTTCGACCAGACCCACATCCTCACCGCGGTGGGCAGCGTGAACCTCCCCTTCGGCTTCACCTTCGGGGCCCGCTTCCGCTACGTGACCGGTCGACCGACCTCGCGGCTCAACCACCAGTACGACATCCTGCAGATCGACTCGAACTCGTACAGCCCGACCTACGGGCCCACCAACGCCGCGCGCATCGCCGACTTCCACCAGCTCGATCTGCGCCTCGACAAGGACTTCGTCTTCAACTCGTGGACCTTCACCGTCTACCTCGACGTGCAGAACGTCTACAACCGGGCCAACGTGGAGGCGACGTTCTACGACTACCGCTACCGGCGGGAGTACGTGGTGCCGGGCATCCCCATTCTCCCCGTGCTGGGCATCAAGGCCTCTCTGTGAAGCGCGTCGCTCTCTCCCTCCTCGCCGTCGTCGCCACCGCCTGTCTCGAGGTGCAGGACGATCCCACCAACGTGCACGATCTCCGGGTGCTGTCGGTGCGCCTCGAGCCGCCGGAGGTGTTGATCCCCGGTTGCGACGCGCGCCTGCTGACCGGCGCCGCGGCCGGCGCGCTCGACGGCGGCTCCATCCAGCTGCCGCCGGAGCTCCAGCAGCTGCTCTTCCAGTACGCGACGATGCCCGTGCAATACACCGCGCTCATCGCCGACCCGGCGGGCGAGGGGCGCTCGTTGCAGTACCGGCTGTCGGCCTGCGCAGATCGCGCCGACCGCAACTGCAACGACGTAGGCACCTTCGTCGACATGGAGCGCGGGCAGACCACCGCCGGCGAGTTCACCACCGTCGTGCGTCCCGGCGCGCAGCTCTTCGACGACGGCTCGCCGCTGCTGGTGTCGGTGGTGGAGTTCGACACCTACAAGGGGCTGGGCGGCATCCGCGTGCCCCTGACGCTGGAGCTGACCGCGCCGGACACGCGCGAGAAGATCTTCGTGCAGAAGTTGATGGTCTACAATTGCCAGTTCTTCCCCGAGATGACCCAGAACGTGACGCCGGTGTTGCCGGGCGTACGTTGGAACGACGAGCCCTGGGCCGAGGGTGAGGTGAAGCAGTGGCAGGGGCGGGATCCGGTGGTCTTCTCTCCCGAGGACTTCAGCGCGCTGGAGGAGCCCTACGTGGTGCCGTCCCTGTTGCTCCAGCCGGTGCGGCTCGAGGAGTCCTGGTTGGTGACCTGGCTCACCAGCTACGGCGGCATGAGCGCCTACGAGACCGGCGGCAGCAACCTGGTGGGCGAGGAGGGGCGGCATCGCTCGGAGTGGACGCCGAGCCGGACGTCCACCGAGCCGCTCGACGTCGACTTCTGGTTCGTGGTGCGCGACGGCCGGGGTGGGCAGTCATGGCTGCGTCGCCAGGCGCACTGGACACCCTGACGGGTCAGCGCTCCGCGCCCGCCGGCGCCACGGGCAGCTCGACGATGAAGGTCGAGCCGCGGCCGGGCGTGCTCTCTGCCCTGGCGTCGCCCTTCATGCCGTTGGCGAGGTTCTTGACGATGGACAACCCGAGCCCGGTGCCGCCCATCTCGCGCGAGCGGCCCTTGTCGACGCGGTAGAAGCGCTCGAAGACCCGCGAGAGGTGTCGCGCCTCGATGCCGGGGCCGTCGTCCTTCACCCGGATGACGACGGTCTCGCCGCCGCCCTCGGCGGTCACCGTCACCTGCCCGCCGGCGGGCGTGTACTTCACCGCGTTGTCGACCAGGTTGAGGAGGATCTGCTCCAGGGCGCGCCGGTCGGCCAGCACCCGCAGCTCCGCGGTGACCTCGGCCACCAGGGAGATGTCGCGCGGAGCAGACCTCGGGCGGACGGCCTCGAAGGCGCGCTGGGTGGCCTCCAGCACGCCCACCGGGTGCTCCTCGAGTTGCAGTTGGCGCGCCTCGATGCGCGAGAGCTCGAGCAGATCTTCCACCAGCTCGCTCAGCCGCTCCGACTGCCGGTGGATGATGTCGACCATGCGGGTGGCGGTGGCCGGGTCGCTCAGCGCGCCTGACTGGAGCGTCTCCGCGTAGCCCCGGATGGCGGTGATGGGCGTGCGCAGCTCGTGGCTCACGTTGGCGACGAAGTCCTTGCGGACCTTCTCGAGGCGGCGGAGCTCGGTGACGTCGAAGAACACCGCCGAGGAGCCGCCGAGCTCCCGGCCGAGGGGCGAGACGTGGACCGACAGGGCCGTGGGTTTGACGCCCTCCACGTTGAGCTCCACGCGGCTGGCGATGCCGTCGCGGCACGCCTTGTCGGTGGCGTCCTGGAGCGCGTCGCCGTTCGGGAAGAGATCCCGCGGGCGGTGTCCCACCAGCGCCTGCGCGGTGTAGAGCAGCTCCTTGAGCGCGCTGTTGTGCTCGTTGACGGTGCCGTCGATGGAGGTGATCCACACGCCCTCTGCCATGCCGTCGATGACCGCGCGCAGCACCGACAGATCGTGCGCGTTCTCGCGCGCCAGCGCCGCGGCCTGGCTCACCTCCCGCGCGAGCGGGATGGGATCTTCGCCGGGGCCCACGTCGACGCCCGGGTCGAGCGCGAGGCCATGCGCGGCGGCGGCGAAGGCGTCGGCGCGTCGCTTCCACTGCGCGGAGATGCGCTGCGTGGCCCCGAAGATGGCCGCGGCAGCCAGGGCGCCGAGCAGGACCGCCACCGCGACCTGCGAGGTGAGGAGCAGCGCGGTCCCTCCGATGCCTACGAAGGTCCCCCACATCCACAGAATCAGGCGATTCATGAATTCAGTTTGTAGCCGACGCCGCGGATGGTCTCGATGATGTCGCCTGCCCGGCCCAGCTTCTCGCGCAGGCGCTTGATGTGCGTGTCGACGGTGCGGGTGGTGATCTCCGCGTCGATGCCCCACACGTCCGAGAGCAGCGCCTCGCGGGTCTGCACGCGGCCGGGTCGCTCCAGGAACGTCTTGAGCAGTCGAAACTCCAGCGCGGTCAGCACCACCGGCTTGCCGCTCACCTGCACCTCGTGGCGCTCGGCGTCGAGGAGGATGTCGCCCCGCTGGAGCTGCCGGCCGCCGGCCTCGAAGGGCGC
>CALNBU010000405.1 GCA_937875615.1 uncultured Archangium sp. | reverse complement strand
GCTCGACGAGCTCCGCGCCGCGCAGGAGCTCTCGGTCAGCGCCACGCAGCACGAGGTGGCGCAGGGGGCGTTGGTGCGCGCGCAGGAGGCGCTCGGGGTGGCGGTAGGCGCCGACGCGCCGCTGGACGTGGTGAGCGCGGAGCCGGTGCTCGAGGGCGGCGCCGACCTCCCGCAGGCGCTGCGCAGCTCCGAGGCGCTGCGCCTGGACGTGAAGGCGGCGAAGGCGCGCCAGGACGCGGCGGCCGACGCCGCCCGCCTCGATTGGATGGACTACCTGCCGCTGCTCAACGCCACCTTCCAGCCCTTCACGCAGAACCCTCCGACGGCCACCCAGCCGCAGTTCGGCTGGCAGCTCAACCTGGTGCTGCAGCTCCCGCTGTACGACGGAGGGCTGCGCTACGGCCAGGCCAGGCAGCGGCGCGCGGAGGCCCAGACCGCTGACGCGCAGCTGGAGGGCGCCCTGCGGCAGGCGAAGAGCGAGGTGCGCGGCGCGTTCGCGCAGGTGGCCTACGCCGACCGGGCGCTGCAGCGCGCGCAGGACGCCGCGCGCGAGGCCACCGAGGCGCTGGAGCTCTCGAACCTCGCGTGGCGCGCCGGGGCTACCACGAACCTGGAGGTCATCGACGCGGAGCGCAGAGCGCGCGACGCGCAGCTGCAGGCGGCGCTCGCGGAGGACGCCGCCCGGCAGGCGCGGCTCGACCTGCTGGCGGCCAGCGGGGCGTTCCCCTGAGGTGCCTCGCTCCCTGACCGGTTCTCAACCGGGGCGAGAGCGGCGAGGATGCGCGGCGCGTGGCGCAAATGATCGACGAGTGGCTCCGTTCGCTGGGGAGCTGGGGGTACCTGCTGCTCGGGCTGGCGGCGCTGCTCGAGTACCTCTTTCCTCCCTTCCCGGGCGACACGGTGACGGTGGCCGGCGGCGCGTGGGCGGCGCGCCAGGACTTCTCGCTGGTGGTGTTGCACCTGGTGCTGACCGCCTTCAGCGTGCTGGGCGTCGGCCTCATGTGGCGCCTTGGTCGGAACCTCGGCGGGCGCCTGGCCACCGCCGCCGACGACGCGCTGGTGCTGGGGGTTCCGGTGGCCCAGTTGCGCCGGGCCCAGGACGCGGTCAAGCAGCGCGCGGTGGTGCTGCTGCTCACCAACCGCTTCCTGCCCAGCTTCCGCGCGGTGCTGTTCCTCGCGGCGGGCTCTGCGGGCGTCCCGCTGCCCACCTGTCTGGCGCTGGGGGCGGTCTCCGCGGCGGTGTTCAACGCGCTGCTGCTCTTCGTGGGCGCCACCATCGGCGACAACGCCGAGCGCCTCGCCGCCTTCTTCAGCCGCTTCCAGACGGGATCGCTGGTGTTGTTGGGGGTGTTGGCGCTGGGCTTCGGCCTGCGCTGGTGGTGGCGGCGGAAGCAGGCCCCCGATGCGTCGCATCTGGGTTAAGAGAGACACCCTGTGCGCGCCTGGACTCACGGCCGGCTCCAGGCGGCAGACGGCGGGACGACTTCGTGAGCAGACCTCTGCGTGGCCTCTTCTTCGTGCTCTTGTTGGCGCTGGGTGGCTGTCCCTGTCGGCCAGCGCCGGTCGACCCCATCGAGCTCGGCTTCCGGGTGCAGCCTTCTTCGTTGGACTTCGGCCGGGTGCTGGAGGGTGACAAGAAGACGCTGGGCCTCTTCCTCTCGGCGGAGACGCGCGCGGCGGTGACCATCGAGGTCAGCGTCGAGGGGCGCTTCTCCTCGGCTTCGCAGGTGGAGCTGGCCGGCGGTGGCCAGAGCGGGCTGGACGTGACGTTCAACGCAGGCAACGGCGAGGCGCTGGGGGTGCTGCGGCTGCAGGTGGGCGACCGCTTCGCCGAGGTGCAGCTGTCCGGCTTCGGGGTGCGGCCACCCACCTGTCTCCCGACGCGTGAGTGCGTCAGCAGCGTGTACGTGCTGGAGGAAGACCGCTGCGTGGAGTCGCCGCTGCCGGACGAGTCGGCGTGTGACCCGGCCAGCCTCTGCCTCGAGCAGGGGCGTTGCCGCGCCGGAGAATGTCTGGGCGTGCCGCGCAGCTGCGACGACGGAAACCCCTGCACCGACGACGCCTGCTCGATGGAGACGGGGTGCGTCTACACGGCGCACCAGTGTCCCGCGCCCGCCGAGGCCTGCCGGGTGGCCGTCTGTGAGCCGGAGACGGGCTGCGGCGCGGCGCCGGCGGCGAACAGCACGCCCTGCGGGCCGCTCAACTGCGAAACGTATTCCATCTGCAACGAGGGCGAGTGCATCACCGGGCCGACGCCCGACGGCGTGCCCTGCGCGGCGCCCATCGCCTGTCTCCCCGAGGCCACCTGTCAGGACCACGTCTGCGTGCGCGAGACGCGCGCCGACTGGCCGATGGACTGGCGCGCGCCGCTGGCGTCGGCGCCACGGGGAGAGCTGGCCTCCATCGGCTCGAACCTCTTTCTCTCGTGGTGCGCGCCCGAGGCGCCCCCCCCCGAGGTGCCCGATGCTGGCGCGTCGCCCGACGGAGGGGAGGACGCCGGCGGCGGAGATGACGCGGATGCGGGTGACGTCGATGCCGGCGACGCGCCCGACGCGGGAGAGGCCATGGATGCGGGCGAGGTCATGGACGCCGGCGCCTGCGTGCTGACGTCCTTCACCGGCACCGGCTTCGAGCGCTTCACGCTGGTCTACGAAGACGGGGAGCCGCGCGAGGTGGTGGCGGCGAGCGGCGCGGGGGTGTTGCTGCGCGTCGACGGTGGGCTGGAGCTGCGCAGCCCGTCTGGCGGCGGGCTCCAACAGCGGCTCCCCGAGGGGAGCTGGGCGCTGTCGGCCACGCACGTCTACCTGACGGCCGACGGCGGGCTGCACGAGCTCGACTCCGACGGCGGGGCGCGCCTGCTGGCGGCCGCGTCGGGCGAGTTGGTGCGCGGCGACGCGCTCTACGCGTGGAGCGCCGACGCGGGCTCGTTGGTGCGGGTGCTGATGCTGGAGGACGGCGGCGTCGACCGCAGGGAGCTGACCCTCACTGGCATCGACAGCGACGTGCTGCTGACCGCCGAGGGCCGCGCGGTGTTGCCGGCGTGGGGCATGGTGCAGTTCGAAGACGACGGCGGCGTGAGCCTCACGCCCTTCGACGCCGGCACCGCGCTGCTCGCGCAGACCATCGTCGGGCGTGGCGTGGTGCACTTCTTCGACCAGCGCTGCGACGGCGGCACCTGTGAGGTGTGGGTGCGGGGCGTCGATGACTTCGACGCCGGGGTGCCGTGGTTCGAGGGCTTCGTCACCGACGGCGCGCTGCTCACCTCCACCCTGGTCGACCCGGTGTCCGGTGTCTTCGGAGCGCTGACAAAGGAGGACGCGGGCACCGACTTCCGCCTCTTCGTGGAGGGCGAGATGGTGGCCATCTGCCGGCTGCCTCCGGGCTCGCGCGACGTGCAGCGCGCGCACTTCACGGCGTCGGCGATGGTGGTGACGGTGCAGCGCGAAGACGGCGGCCTGGCGCTCGAGAGCTACGGGCTGAACGGCCTGCCGGTGTCCACCTTCGGCTGGACCACGCCGCGCGGCGTGGGAGGCACGCGCTCCGACCGGCAGTAGCGTCAGGCGCCTTCGTCCCGCAGGTGGCGCAGGAGATGCGGGTGGGCGAGCAGCCCGGCGCTCTCCTTGAGCGTCAGTCGGAACCGCTGCGCGCGCGACAGCGCCCGCCGCGAGGGCACCGGCCACACCGCGAAGCCGACCTCGCGGAAGTGGGCGCTGGCCCGGGCGAGGTGGAAGTCACACGTCACCAACAGCACCTCGCGCTCCGGGAGCAGCCGCGCACAGCACCGGGCGTTCTCTTGCGTGGTGCGGCTGGCGGCTTCGAGCTCCAGGCGGTCGGGCGGCGCCCCGAGCTCCAGGGCCAGACGCTGCATCACCTCGGCCTCGCTGGGGCGCCCGTCGGGGCTTCCTCCGGAGAAGACCAGGCGCGTGGCGAGCGCGCGCTGCCACAAGGAGACGCCGACCTGCACCCGCGCGCGCAGGGCCTCGGTCGGTGCGCCGTCGCGTCGCACCAGGGCGCCCAGCACCACCACCGGCAGCGGTCGGGGCGGCCAGCGCGGCGCTGCCTCGCCGAAGCGGTGCACCAGCAGGGGCACCAGGGCGCTCACCGGAGCACCGTGGCACCCTCGAAGAACGAGAGGAAGAACCGCCCGGCCTCGGCTCGGGGCACCTCGAGGTAGCGCCGCCGTTGCAGCACCTCGTCGTCGGGCAACACCGAGGGGTCGAGCGCGCCTTCGCTGGTGGTCATCACCCACGCGTGGGGCCAGGCGCGGTCACCTTCGAGCAGCAGGCCCACCACCACCTGCGCGCCGGGGCGCTGCGCCGCCAGGTGCCGCGCCAGCTTCAGGCAGCGGACGCGGCCCACGGCGTCGACGGTGCCCACGCCGCGAGGCGGCGCCCCGAGCCACCGCGCGCCGGCGACTGCGGGCACCAGGTGGGTGGCGTCGGGCCGCACCGCGACGCCGCGGGAGAAGGGGCTCTCGGCGGGCGGCTTCACCGGGTTGGGCACGCGCCTCCAGAGCGTGGGGCCCACGTCGATTTCGATGAGCTGCCCCGCACGGTAGCGGGCCACGAAGGGCAGCTCTTCGACGGTGCCGACGACCGAGGTCTCCCCGCTGAAGGTGACGCAGAGCCGCTCGACCTCTCCGGTGCGCTCTTCGACCACCGACTGACAGCCGAGCGGTGGCGGCGTGAGCAGCGCCAGCACCTCGGGCTTGCCGTCGCGCAGGTTCCGCTCGAGGCGCCGGAGCAGCGGCCCCTCTTCCAGGAAGTGGGTGGCCTCATAGATGTAGCGCTGTCCGCGCGCCTTCACGCGCAGCTCGGCGACGGGGACGCCCGCCACCTCCATCACGAAGCGCACGTCCACCGGGGTGGAGGCCAGCAGGAGCGTCAGCGAGAGGAGCACGCGCTCAGTCTACCTGCTTCGCGCCGCCAGCTTCTGCACCGCGTCGAGCACCACCTGCTGCATCTGCGGGGTCAGGGTGTGGCCGACGCCCGGGAACTCGTGCAGCGTCACCGGCCCTCCGGCCTGGCGGAAGCGGGCCACCGTGTCGCGACCGAAGGCCACGTCGATGACCCGGTCGGCGGTGCCGTGGAGCGCCACCACCGGCGCTGCGGCCGCGGTCGGACCCAGCGGCTCCGGCAGCAGCCCGGCGATGGGCAGCGCGAGGGCCAGCGCGTCGGGGTGCTGCGCGGCGAGGGCGTAGCTCAGCACGGCGCCCTGCGAGAAGCCGAGCACCACCACTGGTCGCCCGCGCGCGCGGCGGAGCACCTCTGGCCACAGCCGGGCCGTCTCGGCGGTGAGTCGGCGGCTCACGTCGGCCTGGGGTGCCGTCACCGGCCAGTCGAACCCCTGCCAGCCGGGGCCGCGCGGCTGCGGCGCGCGGGGCACCCAGACCTCGGCCGTCGCGCTGAGCGCGCGCCAGGGGCGGGCGAAGTTCTCGGGCGTATCGCCCCGCCCGTGCAGCGCCACCACGAAGAGCGGCGCATCGGGGGGGCCGAGGGAGACGCCGGGGCCGGGGCCGGCGGGCACCTCTGCGGTGCTGGCGCAGCCGGCGAACAGCAGGAGCAGGAGACGTGGAGTCGGGCGCACGGTCCACACTCCAACACGCCCGACAAGAAGTGCCACGTCGACGCGCCGCGAACTAGGGTCCTCCGTCATTCATGGAGAATCGCTGGTTCCTCCTGGTGTTCGGCCCTCTCGGTGGCTTCGTCGCGGCGCTGCTGGCGGGCCTGGTGTTGCTCGCCACGAGCGGTCACCCGTCGAGTGGCACGGAGTGGCTCGTCCTCACCCTGGCGTGCATGACCGCGTTCACCCTCACGGGGTGGCTCACCTTCTTCCAGTGGGGCGCGCGGCGGCGTCAGCGCCGTCGCGACATCGTGGAGCGACTGGCCGAGGGAGACCTCACCGTCACGCCCGTCATCGAAGGCGCGGTCGACGCTGAGCTGCTGCGCTTCACCCAGTCGCTCCGGCGGGCGCTGTGGCAGGTGCAGCGGGTGACCAGCTCCGTGCAGCGCACCGCGCGCGGCGTGGAGGAGCACACCCACACCGTGCTGGAGGCCGCGCGCCGTCAGGGCTCCGCCGTGGAGCGCAGCACCACCGCGGTGTCCTCGATGAGCGACTCGCTCGAGAGCAGTCAGAAGCGGGTGGCGCAGCTGGAGTCGTTCGCGCGCGACACCACCGCCTCGCTGGCGGAGATAACGGAGAGCATCGAGACGGTGGCGAGGTCGCTGGGGGAGCTCAACCTCAACGCCGAGCGCACCTCTTCCCGCGCCGAAGCGCTCTCGCTGCGCTCCAGTGAGGTGACGGAGACCGCCAACGCGGTGGCGCGCCTGACCGCGGCCTCCCGGGAGGCCGTGTCGTTGGCGGAGACCAGCATCGACACGCTCCGCCGGCGCGGCGACGAGACGGGTGAGCTGGCGCGCGCCATGACCACCACCGCGGAGCAGGGCTCGGCGCTGGTGGGCGACGCGCTCAAGGGCCTGCGCCGCATCGACGACACGGTGAGCCGCGCCGCGCGCCTGGTCGACACGTTGGGGGTCAGCAGCCTGGAGATCGGTCGCGTGGTCGACGTGATTCAGGAGATCGCCGACCAGACCAACCTGCTGGCGCTCAACGCCGCCATCATCGCCAGCCAGGCCGGCGAGAGCGGCAAGGCCTTCGCGGTGGTGGCCAGCGAGGTGCGCAGCCTGGCCGAGAAGACCAGCCGCTCCACCCGCGAGATCGCCCAGCGGGTGAAGGTGGTGCGGGAGGGCGTCGACGCCACCGTCGAGCTGGTCTCGCGCGGGCGTGACGAGGCGGCGCACGGCGTGCAGCTCGGAGAGAAGGCCGAGGTGGCGCTGCGCGCCATCCAGCAGACCTCGCAGCGCGCGCTCGACGCGGTGGAGTCGACGCAGGCCGAGGCCG
>CALNBU010000404.1 GCA_937875615.1 uncultured Archangium sp. | reverse complement strand
CGGGCGGCGTGAAGCCACCGTCGCGCGCGGCGGGCTCGCTGCCGTCGGCGTTCAGCACCAGCACGTCGAGGTCCAGCTCTCCGTCGGGGCACACCACCGGCACGCCCAGGGCCTCGAGCTGGAAGTGCTCCTTGACGCGGTAGCCGGGCGTGTCGGGCAGCGCCACCTCGAAGGTGAAGCGCGCCACTTCGCCCGGCGCCACGGGGTTGGCGAGGCCGGCGGCCAGCTGGTAGCTGGGCCAGGAGGCCGCGCGCAGCGGGCTGACGCCGTCTTCTCCACCCTTGGCGCGGAGGTAGATGTCGCCCTTCTGCCAGGTCTTGTGGCCGGCGTTGGTGAACTCCACCCACGCGAAGGCCGTGCCCCGGGCGGGCGCGGCGCGCGGCGCGGAGAGGTCCACCTTCTGGGCGGCGTAGGGCTGCTCCGAGGCGCCCTCGGTGGGGTTGCCCTCGTCCACCTCGCCGTCGCAGTCGTTGTCGAGGCCGTCGCAGCGCTCGGCGGAGGGTCCCAGGAGCGAGCGGCACTGCAGCCAGCCGCCCTCGCAGCGGCTGCGCGCGTCGCTGCACACCCCGAGGCTGCCGTTGCTGCACTTCTGGTTTCCGCCCTCGGGGTCCGCGCCGCCGCAGGCGCTCCAGCCGCCCCACTGGCAGTTGCTCTGGCAGGTGCGGGTCTCGGAGCCGCAGTTGCCGCAGCCGCGGTGCTCCTGCTGACCGGGAGAGCAGCTGCACTGGCTGCCCCGGCGGATGACGTAGCCGGAGTTGAAGCGGTTGCAGAGGGTGCGGGTCAGCGTGCTGCCGCTGCAGGTGGAGCAGCAGTTCTGGTCCGTCACCAGCGCGCAGTTGCCGCTCACCGAGAGGCTCCAGGCCACGTGGCCGTAGCCGCCCTGGGTGCTGGTGGCCACCGCGCCGCCGGTGGGGCCCACCACCTCGAAGCGCGGGTCGACGTGGGCGTTGCCGGCCCAGGTGTTGGCGTTGCCCCAGTTGCCTGGGCCGATGCCCCAGTTGCGGCACATGCTCTCCCACGCCCACCAGGTGCAGTTGGAGCCGTTGTCGCAGCACGGGTAGATGTTGTACGGCCGGTTGCAGCTGTTCTGGTGCCACTGGCCGCCGCAGAAGTTGACGGCCTGCGCGGCGGTGGAGGAGAGCAACGTCAGCGACAGGGCGAGGGCTGCGCGCTTCATGGTGCCACCTCCAGCTCGGCCAGCAGCGTCTCGAAGAGCCCGCGCGGGAAGTTGCTCATCTCGGCGTCGGCGTCGACGCAGCTGACGCGGTAGATGCGGCCCTCGTGCGCGAAGAAGACGAAGGCCAGCGAGATGGCCTGCGGCGAGCGCGGCGACTCCAGCACCAGCGCGGGGAAGCGGCGCTTCGTCACCTCCCGGTGGCTGGTGCGCGCGTCGTTCTGCAGGAGGTGCTGCATGTGCTCGTAGAACCAGTCTTCGAGGCCCTGCCCCGTGGGGTTGTCCCACACCTCGATGAACACCACGTTGCCCTCGGACGCGCCGAGCTGGATGAGGTGGCGGAACTTGTAGGCCGGCAGCGTGGGGTCGAAGTGCTGGACGTCGACGCTGACGCCCGCCGGCACCGGGAAGCGCAGGCCCGTCTGCGGCTCGGTGAAGTGTTCCGCGATGGTGTCGGCGAGCTCCAGCGTGCGCCCGGGGCCGACGGCCACCTCCAGCGCCTGCTGGCCCTTCTGGGCACCGCCAGGCTCCGACAGCCATTCGCAACCGGAGAAGAAGACGAGGGTGGTCAGAGAAAGTGTGCGCATGTGTGACTCCGCTGGAATTGTCGCAAGAAGAGTCAATGGATCATCGGCCCGGACCTGTCAGTACATTTGACAGACTGGAGCGCGACTGGGCAGCATCCGGGCGATGAACCCCGATGTCCTCGTCCCCATCATTGTCGTCGCGGGATTCATCGCCCTGGTCGGTGGCGTCATCTTTCTGGGCAAGTGGCTCGACAGGCGGCGCACCGAGGCGATGCAACAGTTCGCGCGCGACAAGGGCCTGCACTTCACCGGGAGCAACCAGGACCTCTGGACGCTCCTGTCCACCTTCAAGCTCTTCGGGAAGGGCCGCAACCAGGAGCTGAGGAACGCGATGACCGGCTCCCGGGACCTGGGTCAGGTGCACCTCGCCGACTACCGCTACCTCACCGGCAGCGGGAAACACAAACAGATGCACCACTTCACCATCGCCGCGCTGCGCACCTCCGGGCGCGCCGCGCCGGCCTTCTTCTGTCGCAAGCAACTCCGCTTCCTCGACGCGCTGGGCGCGATGCTGGGCGGCCAGGACATCAACTTCGACGACGACCCGGAGTTCTCGAAGCGCTACGTGTTGCAGACCTCCGACGACGAGCAGCGGGTGCGCCACTTCTTCTCGCCGCGCCTCCGGGAATCGCTCGTCGCGCTGGCTGGAAAGAACCCTCAGGTGGAGGTGCAGGACGACGTCCTGTTGTTGCACTTCGGCCGCCAACTCAAACCCAGAGAACTGGAAGGGCTGCTGACCGACGTCATCAATCTCCGTCGAAACTGGTCGTGATTGTTCGCGCTTCTGCAGTGCAGCCGCGCTAGGTTCACTTCCTCAAGGTGAGTGCCATGTCCAAGCGCGTGCTGGTCGTCGACGACAGCGTCTTCATGCGCGACATCATCAAAGACATCTTCTCCGCCGGCGGCTTCGACGTCGTCGGCGAAGCGGGCAATGGTGTCGAGGCCGTCGAGAAGTACAAAGAGCTCAAGCCCGACCTGGTCACCATGGACCTGGTGATGCCCTACCGCAACGGCATCGACGCCACGCGCGAGATTCTGCGCGGCGACGGCAAGGCCCTGGTGGTGATGTGCAGCGCCCTGGGCCAGGAGACGATGGTGATGGAGGCCATCGAGGCCGGGGCCGTCGACTTCATCGTCAAGCCACCGCGCGCCGAAGACGTGCTGGCGGTGGTGAAGAAGGTGCTGGGCGAGAGGTAGGCGAAGCCGTGGCGAAGACGCTGGAAGAGAAGCTCTTCGGAGCGGCGGTGTTGAAGACCAGCTTCGCGCTGCGCGGCGCCCTCGAGTCACCGTCGTACCGGGGCATCTACCCGGGCGTGCTGCGCGACCTGGGCCTCGATGACGCGCAGGTCGACGCCTACATCTCGAAGCACCGCGACGCCGTAGAGAAGGCCGCCCGCGGCAAAGACTGAACTTCAGCGCTCGCGCCCGTCGCGCGAGGCCCCCGCCCGCGCACCCTGCCAGGGCGCGCCCGACACCGACAAGGTGGGCGTCTCGTAGGTGGAGAAGAACGGCGCGGAGGCCGCTGTCCAGGGCGCGCAGGCCGGGCAGAGGGGCCACGCGCCCGCCTGGGCGCCGCCCGTCATCACCGTCAGTGAGGCCGAGCCCACCTCGAAGCGCGTCGGGCTGAAATTTCCCCACCGGGACCGCAGGTCGACGGGGCACGAGAACACCTCCTCGCCCGTCTCCATGTCCAGCGCCAGCAGCCGGTCTCCCTGCAACAGGTCCACGACGTCGCACAGCATGGACCGCCACAGCAGCGCCACCTCGCTCACGCCGCGGCTGTGCTGCCAGGTGGCGAGGCGCACCTCCTCCGAGGAGACCGACTGGCAGCTCTCGCTCTTCCACCTCCAGCGCGGCGTGAGGTCCGTGGCGCGACCGGTGAGCTCGGTCTCCCACTCCCTCGACGTCCTGGTGAGGATGGTGTCCTTCGTCGCCAGCACCTGCCCCACCGCCTCTGGAAACAGCGCCTTCATCTGGCCTGTCTCGGCGTCGAGGGCCAGCGTGGCGTCGACGCTGAACACCGTGCCGCCCGTCACCGCCAGCTCTCCGGGCATCCACCGGCTGGAGCGCCAACGAAGGTGCCCGGCGGGCGTCCAGCTCCACACCCGGTCGGGAGAAGGCGCGGCTTCGTCCGTCCCCACGAGGTGCACGGTCGGCACCAGCGACAGGTAGAGGTTGCCGTGCCGGTCGGCGGCGGCGCCGGCGACGCGCACATCTCCACAGCTGACGGCCGCGGGGTCGACCTCCCAGCGCGCCAGCGGCGCCCCGGTGGCGTCGAGGGTGGCCACCTCGAAGCGGAGGCACGTCTGGCTGGTCTCCCACCGGGCGATGACCACCGCCAGCACGTCGGCGCGCAGCGCCACCAGCCGCGCGACGAAGGCCTGCGCTCCGGCGCTGGCGTCGAAGCGCCACCCCGGCGCCCCCGAGGCCAGGTCGAAGCTCGTCACCACCGGCGCCTCCGGCGCGTTGGCGCAGACGTGCCGCCCACCGAAGAGGATGCAGTCGCCCACCGCCGTCTCCTGCTGCGCGCGGGGCGCGGTGTTGGCGCGCAGCAGCGGCGGCGCGTCGGCGTGGCCGAAGAGGCTGACCTCACCCGAGGGCTCCAGCACGAAGTCCCGCTGACGCCTGGGAGACATCAGCCCCTCCTCGGCGGTGTCCAGCTGCCAGCGCGGCTGCAGCGACGTCTGCGCCGCCTGCACGCACACCTCGCCGGCGCAGCGCCCGGCCGGCTGACACGGCGTGGCCTCGGCGCAGAGGAACCCCTCGGGCGGGCGGCGCTCCACGCACGCGCCGGCCATGCACACCTCCATCTTCGCGCACGAGAACGCCTGGCCGCAGCGCTCGCCATCGTCACGCGGCGTCAGGCCGCAGCCCGTCGCCGGGTCGCAGACGCCGGCCATGCAGGCGCCGTCTCCCGGGCAGGGCGCCGCCGGCCTCGCCTCGCAGCCGCGCTCGGGGACACAGACGTCGTCGGTGCACGCGTCGCCGTCGTCACAGCGCACGGCGCGGCCCACGCAGCGCCCGGCCTCGCAGCGCGTGGCCTCCAGGCAGTGGTTGGCCGAGGCGCAGTCGGTGCCGTCGGGCAGCGCGTCGTCGACGCAGCGCTGCTGGGTGAAGTCGAAGCGCGGCGTGCTGCACGCCTCTCCCTGCGGACACACCGGCGTCTCCAGCACCCGCGCGCGCAGC
>CALNBU010000403.1 GCA_937875615.1 uncultured Archangium sp. | reverse complement strand
CGTCTCGCCCACGGCCAGCCCGCCGATGGCGAAGCCGTCGAAGTGGTTGGGCGAGAGCGTCTGCGCGCTCTCGGTGCGCAGGTGCGGAAACACGCCGCCCTGGACGATGGCGAACACCGCCTGGCCGGTCTCCTTCGCGTCGCGCGCGGCGAGCGACCTCAAGGCCCAGCGGTGCGTGCGCTCCATCGCCTCCCGCGTCTCCGTTTCACCCGAGGTGGAGGGGATGCACACGTCGAGCACCATCATGATGTCGGAGCCGATGGCCTGCTGCATCTCGATGCTGCTCTCGGGGGAGAGCAGGTGCGCGTGGTTGTCGTAGGGGCTGCGGAAGCGCGCGCCCTTCTCGGTGATGTCGCGCGCGCCGGGCAACGAGAAGATCTGGAAGCCGCCCGAGTCCGTCAGCACCCCGCCGCTCCACTGCATGTAGCGGTGCACGTCTCCGAAGCGGTGGAAGACGTCGGGGCCCGGCCGCAACAGCAGGTGGTAGGTGTTCGACAGGCAGATGGTGGCGCCCGACTCGGCCACCTCGTCCATCGTCAGGCCGCGCACGTGCGCATGGGTGGCGACGGGCATGAAGGTGGGCAGCGGCGTGGCGCCCCGGACGGGGCCTGGGCCAACAACTCGTAGCGAATGGGAGACTTCACGCGCGCCCTCATACGCTGTTTTCGGGGCCGAATAGCTGATCGCGCACGCCCCGGCGCTACGATGCCGGGCATGGCAGAAACGCAGAGCCGCGCGGCGCTCCAGAGCCGCACCACCGCCCCCGACGCCTGGGACGCCGGCTTCCACGGAGAGAGCGACGTGGGGGCCATCGACGTGGGCCTCAGCCTCGAGCCCACGGCCCTGGGAATCATCGTCGACGCGCCCGGCGTCGGGCAGCTGCGCGTGGCCTTCGACATGGCCGACGACGGCACCACCCGCCTGGCGAAGGCCTCCCGCACGCTGGCCGATGGGCGCGAGGCGGCCTTCGTCACCATCGAAGAGCGGGAGCTGCTCCGGGTCCAGGCGCAGCTGGAGCGGGAGCGCGCCTCCTTCGACGCGCAGGCGCAGGCGCTCAAGGAGGAGATCGAAGCCAGCCACGACGAGCTGGCCCGGCTGCAGACGGCGCTGGAGGCGCACACCGGGCACCAGGAGGAGCTCGACTGGATCAGCGGGGAGCTCAAGCGGCGGGAGGAGGAGCTGGCCGCGGCGCAGACCCGCGCCGGGGAGCGCGACGACGAGCTCGAGCGGCGCACCGAGGCGCTGACCCGGCTCCGCGAAGAGCTGGACGCCCGGGAGGCCGAGCTGCTCGACGCCCGGGCGCAGGTGGCGTCGCTCACCGAGGGGAAGTCGCAGCTGGAGCAGGACCTCGCGCGCCTGACCGAGGCCCACGCGCAGCTCGCCCGACGCCACGCCTCGCTCGAACAGGAGCTGCACGTTTCCCGGGAGCTGACCGCCGAGGCCGAGGGCCGCCTCCAGGCGCTGACCAACACCAGCGAGCTCGCCGCCCGGGAAGAGCAGGACCGCCTCGCCGAGGCGCTGGCGCAGGTGACGGCCCAGCTCGACGACCGACAGCGGGAGCTGGACGACGCGCGGGCCAGGCTTCAGGTGGCCACGGAGGATCTCGAAGCGCGGGAGTCAGAGCGGGCCGAGGCCGAGTCCCGGCTGGCGGCCGCGGAGGCGGCGTTGGTCTCGACCAACGCCCGGCTGGAGGCAGAACACGAACGCGGCCGGGCTGACGAAGCCCGGGACGAAGAAGCGACCCTCACCGCGGCCCTGGCCTCGGAGCGGGAACACCGCCAGCGCCTCGAGGCCGAGCTGGAGGCGCTCCGGGCCCCGCCCAGCCTCCCCGACACGCCCTCGGTCACGGAGGCGCGCGCCCTCGCCACCCGACTGCTCGCCGAGCGCGACGAGGCCCGGAACATCGCGCGCTCGCTCGACCTCGACCCGCGCCGCCTTGAAGACCGTCGAGACCGACCGCGACGGCTGGAAGGCGCGCTTCAAGGCCGTCGCGTTGGGCGCCCCCAGCGCCACCAGCCCCGCCTCGTCGCAGGACGACACCGGCGAGTACCCCATCGAACCCGCCCCCACCGATCCGGCCGTCCCCGCGGTCACTCCCTCACCGAAAGACGAATGAGCACCGTGCGCCTCGCCCCCCTCCTGACGCTCCTGCCTACGCTGGCCCTCGCCGACGACTTCACCATCTGGGAAGAGCGCTACCAGTTCGACTGCAACGGCCCCTTCACCCACTTCAGCCCGGCGGACACCCGCACCCAGGATGGCTGGAGCTTCACCCACACCGGAGGGACGGTGAAGGTGCGCCGCGAGACCCCGAGGCGTTCGAAGCTGCCGCGGCTGGGCCTGCTGGCTGGCATCAAGGATCTCGAGCCCGAGACGAAGCTGCTGCTCAACGTCTTCCTGGCCAGCTTCGAGAAGGCCGACGTGGACGCCATCGTCATCGGCGGAGACACCAGCTCCGAGCCCGCGGGGCTGGATGAGATCCTCGGGTACCTCGCCACCGCCACCCGCCGGCCTCTGATGATCATCGCGGGGAACATGGAGCGAGGGGCCTCGCTCAACTACGCCATCAACAAGCTGCGCAAGGCCGGACATCAGCACCTGCTCAACATGGATCTCATCCGCCGCTACGACGGCGACGGCGTGGACCTGGTGTCGCTGGGCGGCTACCACGACAAGGCGTACCTCCACCTCGCCGGCGGCTGCATCTACAAAGACCGGGATCTCTCGGAGCTGGAGCGCGCCGCGGCCGCCACCGACGACACCACCGTGCTGCTCACCCACGGCCCTCCGCGACAGAAGGGGCAACGGGCGCTCGACTTCGTGCCCGGCGCCGACAACGTGGGAGACGCGCGCCTCACCACGTTCCTCGGGAAGGCCAGGGTGAACTTCGGCATCCACGGGCACATCCTGGAGGCCGCCGGCGCCGGCACCGATCTCTCCGGCAAGCGGCTCCCCGAGAACAAGCCCCACCCGCAGCTCTTCGTGAACCAGGGCTCCGCCAACCCGCTGCCCTGGAAGCTCAACGACGGGAAGACCAGCTACGGGACCGCCGCGCTGCTCACCATCGACGGCAAGAAGGCGTCCTACGAGGTGCTGCGCG
>CALNBU010000402.1 GCA_937875615.1 uncultured Archangium sp. | reverse complement strand
TCGCCACTCTCCTCGCCCTGAGCGCCCCGGCCACCGCCGGCACGAGCCTCGTCATCGAAGAATGAACCCTCAGCGCCACGTCAGGCGATGATGCCGAGCACGCCCTCCAGTTGCTCCTTCACCTGCGCCGACGTCAGCGCCTGCCCGGAGTCGAGCAGGTAGCCGAACAGCGGTCCGGCGAACTCCCCCGCCGACCGGAAGCGCGACCGCAGGTCGACGGTGAGCGCGCCCTTGATGAGGCCCTGCAGCGGCTTCTCGACATACGGAGGGAACGTCAGCTTCGGGTTGCGGATGGCCGCCATCACCTCTTCCTCGCTCGCCCCTTCGCGCGAAGGGGTGGTAGCCCACCACCAGCTCGTACAGCATCACCCCCAGCGCCCAGATGTCGCTGGCCGGCGTGAGGCGCTCGCCCCGCGTCTGCTCCGGAGAGAGGTAGGTCAGCTTCCCCGCCGCCACGCCCTCCGGCGGCCCCAGGTCGAGCTGCGTGCTGGAGGCCACGCCGAAGTCGCCCAGCTTCACCTCGCCGTCACCGCCGAAGAAGATGTTGGCGGGGTTGACGTCGCCGTGCACCAGGTTGAGCGCCAGGCCGGTGCGGGTGGTGGCCTGATGGAAGTACGAGAGCCCCTTGAGCACCTCCACGCAGACGTGCAGCCCGAGCGTCAGCGGGAAGGCCTTCATCGCCCGCCGGTAGCCGGCCTGCACCTGGGTGAGGTCTCCGCCCAGCAGGAACTCCAGCGCGAGATACGGGCGCCCGAAGGCGACGCCGTGCTCCAGCATCGACACCAGGTTGGGGTGCGAGAGCAGGCTGGTGAGGTCGGCCTCGTCCGCGAACTTCTCTTCGGAGGCCTCGGGTCGCATCAGCTTGAGCGCCACCCTCACCTGTTGGCCGCGCTCGTCGACCGCCTCGGCGAGAAAAACCTCGGCCTGCCCACCCTTCCCGAGACGGCTGCGCACCAGGTACCTGCCGAAGCGCCGGCTGGGGACCTCGATGGCCGCGCCTCCCGCGGGCGTTCTGGGGGCTGGGTGACTCACACCCGCGCACCCTACCCGCTCTTCCGCACATTTCTGCGCACTTCGCGCAACCCACGCACGAGAGTCGCAGCGCCGGATGCTGCTTACAGGTACACTGACACCAATCGTGACGTGCACGTCGTGCGGAGTTCCCCTGGCCGAAGGCGCGAAGTCGTGCGACGCCTGCGGCGCTCCCGTGCTGCCGCGCACCTCGGTGTCCCAGCGGCGGCTCAAGGCCGCGCCCCACGAAGAGACGACGGTGCACGCGCTGCGCGAGGGCGACGTGCTGGCGGGGCGCTACAAGCTCGAAGAGAAGGTGGGCGAGGGCGGCATGGGCGTGGTCTTCACCGCCCACGACTCGGAGCTCGACCGCAAGGTGGCGGTCAAGGTGCTGGCGGCGAGCTTCGTCAACAGCCCCGACGTGCTGGAGCGCTTCGAGCGCGAGGCGCGCCTGACCGCGAAGCTCGACCACCCCAACATCGTGCCCGTCTACGACGTGGGGCGCCGCGACGGCCGCCCCTTCATCGTGATGAAGCTGCTCGAGGGCCAGTCCCTGGCCGACCGCCTCCGCGCCAAGGGCGGCTTCAACGCCGAAGAGACGCTCCGGCTGCTGCGGCAGCTCGCGGCCGGCCTCGACTTCATCCACGCGCAGGGCTTCATCCACCGCGACATCAAGTCGGGGAACATCTTCGTCTCGTCCGAAGGCCACGCCACCATCCTCGACTTCGGCATCCTCCGCACCCGGGAGGCCAGCACCGGCATCACCCGCACCGGCATGGTGATGGGCACGCCGCACTACATGGCGCCGGAGCAGGCCCTGGGCCTGAAGGACGTCGACCACCGCGTCGACCTCTACGCCGTCGGCGTGATGATGTACAAGCTGCTGAC
>CALNBU010000401.1 GCA_937875615.1 uncultured Archangium sp. | reverse complement strand
CCAGCCACGGCGCGCGGTCGTCGTCGTCCGGCATCAGGCCGCCGCCGAGGAAGCCAGGCGCAAGAAGGCCGACGAGGCCGCCGCGAAGAAGGCCGCCGCCGAGGAAGCCAGGCGCAAGAAGGCCGAAGAAGCCGCCGCGAAGAAGCGCGGCGCGAAGCTGGGCGACGACGATGGGCCGGGCCCCGCCCCTTCAGGGAAGGTGATGGAGGACGACAAATGAGACACCTGTGCTTGTTCATCGTGTTGTTGGCCGGTTCGGCGTTGGCCCAGGACCAGGGGACGTCTGGCCAGCCCGCGAAGCGCAGAAAGGTGATCCGGCTCGACGCCATCACCGTCGAAGGCCGCATCCAGAAGCCGCAGGCGTTCTACATCCTCCAGCGCAGCAACTTGAGCTTCGACGAGCTCAACCGCGAGGAGTCGTTCATCCCCAAGGTCGAGAAGAGCATTGAGAAGGACGCCTTCTGAGCCTTGAGTCGTCCGAAGGCTGACGCTAAGCAGCACCACAGCGCTCCCCAACGAAGGAACTTGTCTCGCTCCGCGGCTGTCTCACACCTGGTCAACTCCCATGGCTCACACGCAGACCGCCGCGGTACACAAGCTCCTCCGGGTCGCGCTCATTCAGGGCGCGAAGATCACCGAAGACCGCACCCTGCCCCGTCGCGGCGCGGTGAGCATCGGCCAGAACCCCACCAACACCATCGTGGTGCCGGTCAGCAACCTGCCCGCCACGTTCACCATCTTCGAGTACGCCGGCGACGCCTACGGCCTCCACTTCACCAGCACCATGGAGGGCCGGGTCACCATCGACGGCGTGGACATGGCGCTGGCCGACGCCGTGGCGCGCAAGCTCGCGCAGCCCCACCGCGACGGCTACCTGCTCCCGCTCGCCGAGACCACCCGAGGCCGGGTGGTGCTGGGCGAGGTCTCGGTGCTCTTCCAGTTCGTCGCCCCGCCTCCCGCGACGCCGAAGGTCGAGCTCCCGCCCGGAGTGAGGACCTCGGCCTTCCGGCCCAGCGACCCGTTCTTCTTCAAGGTGCTCTCCGCGTCGCTGCTGGTGCACCTCTCGTGCGCCACCTTCATCAGCGCGCAGCCCATCCCCGAGCAGCGGGAGCTGGAGCTCGATGAGCTCCCGGACCGCTTCGTCAAGGCGATGATGCCGCAGGAGAAGCCGCCGCCGCCCAAGGTGACGGACGACGCGCCCACGCAAGACAACAAGAAGGCCGAGAAGACCGAGGTCGCCGAGAAGAAGGGAGAGAAGGCGCCCACCGGCGACAAGGCCGCCATGCAGCAGAAGGTGGCGAAGTCGGGGCTCCTCAAGATCATCGGCGCCTCCGGTGGCGCGGGAGCCTTCGAAGACGTGCTCGGTGGTTCCAACGGCGTGGGCGACGTGGCCTCTGCGCTCAGCGGCGCCAGCGGCGTCGGCGTGGCCACGGCCGACGCGCTCGCCGCGGGTGGACCGCGCGGTGGCACCTCGGGCTCCGCGGCCGGCATCGGAGACCTCGGCACCTCGGGCGGCGGCGACGTGAAGCTGGCCGAGAAGGGCGCGGCCACGGTGAAGGCCAGCATGCAGATGCAGGCCCCCGAGGTGGAGTCGAGCGACGTCGACCGCGAGAAGCTGGCGGCCTACGTGCGCGCCAGGAAGGGCGCCATCCAGCAGTGCTACGAGAAGGAGCTGAAGCGCAACCCGAGCCTCAAGGGCAAGGTGGTGGTGCGCTTCTCCATCACCACCCAGGGCCGCACCAGCGACATCGACATCGAAGAGAACTCCACCGGCAACGAGGCGGTGGCCTCGTGCATCAAGACCACCATTCGCGGCTGGGTCTTCCCCTTCAAGCCGGAGTCGGAAGTTCCGGTGGCGTACCCCTTCGTCTTCGCTCCTGCGTCGTGAGCTGAGAATGCGGGGGTTTTCAGCCCCGTTTCAGACCGACTGGAATACCGAAAAATTGAATCAACTCGGCTGCTTCGGGCACCCAAGGGCGGCGCCTGTGTTGCATGACGAGACGCGTTGACTTACATGGTTCTTCCGCCGTAGCTTGGCCTTCTTCCCGAGGGTTGGGGGTTTGATGATTCGCAGCTCCATCGTGTCTTTCGCGCTGTTGGTCGCGACCGTTTCGGCCGCGCAGGCTCCGACTGCCGCGGAGGCGCCCGACGCCTCGAAGGTACCGGACGCCCAGAAGATCAAGGACAGCGCGAGCTCGGTCGCGGGGATGCGCTCGTCGCTCAAGGGCGTGTTGAGCATGCTGGAAGACGCACGGACCACCAAAGACGTGGTGAAGCTCAACTGCGTGAACGAGAAACTCACGCAAATCAAAGGTTTGCTGCGCATCTCCGAGCAGTCCGACGTCGCCCTCCAGGAGGCCATCGCGCGCAAGGAGACGTCCTCCGCGGAGCACGAGTTCACCAAGGTGAGCATCGCGCGCTCCAAGGTGGATCAACTCCGGGCAGAGGCGGAGCAGTGCATCGGCCAGCTCGCCTTCAGGACCGACGAGAACGTCAACGTCGACGTCGAGATCCCCGATGATCTCCCAGCGGGTGATCCGACCTCGGTCACGGCGCTCCCCATCCTCGATTCCCGGCCGCCGCCCGCCAGCCCGACGAACTGACGAGACACGAGAGACGCTGCGATGAATCGGGAGTGGGCTTCAGGGTGGAAGTGGGTCGCGCTGTGCTGCGTGCTGAGCGGGGGCGCCGCGTCGGCGCAAGAGGTGCCGAAGTCTCCCGGCTTCAAGATCGGCGCGGGCGTGCTGCACCCGTACCTCCAGGTCGACGGCCGCTATGACTCGCTGGTCGGGTACTTCGACGCGGGCAACACCACGCCGTCCGGCGATCTGGTGCTGCACTTCCGCCCCGGCGTGAAGTTCGACCTCGACACGCCCTCCACCTCGGTGGGCTTCGACGGCAACGCCGAGTACCTGTGGTTCACCGGAGCCATCTCGCCCGGCGCGCGCGCCCTCTCCCGCTTCCACGCCCGGGTGGGCCTCGACACCGCGTTCAACAAGGACGGCGCCGTGGAGGTCCGCCTCGGCGACACGCTGGTGCGCAGCGACCGCACCCAGAACCCGGCGCTGGGCATCGGCGCCATCTCGCTCTTCAACAATGTCTACCTGCAGCTCCCCATCCACCCCGGAGGCCGCGCCCTCGAGGTGACCCCCAAGGTGGCCTGGGGCGTGGAGTTCTTCGACCAGCTGGTGAACGGCGTCTCCAACACCTGTCCGGCGAGCCGCCCCGAGTGCAACCCGTCGAACTCCAACTACAGCAACCTCAACTTCGGCGCGGCCGCCAAGTGGAAGTTCTTCCCCAAGACGGCGCTGCTGCTCGACGTCAACGCCGATTGGCGCACGTACTTCGCCAACCCGGCGAGCGATAAGATCGTGCTGCGCGCGCTGGGCGGGCTCGCCGGGCTGATCTCACCGAAGATCTCCATCACCCTGATGGGCGGCTACGCGGGCGACCTCACCCTGAGCTCCATCCACACCTTCGTCGGCAACGCCGAGTTCGCCTACCAGTTCACGCCCGCCTCGCGCATCGCGGTGGGCTACGCGCGCACCCTGAACCCGGTGCCCATCATCGGCACCGTCGTCGACGACCGCGGGTACCTGCGCGGCGGCGTGGGGCTCTTCTCCAACCGACTCAACATCGACGGGCAGTTCTCGGTCGACTACCTCACCTTCCTCGGCACGCCGCTCGACCCCGCAGCGCCCGTCCCCAACCCGGTCCGGCACGACGTGGCGCTCGCCTTCGGGCTCAGCCCCCGGGTCACCATCTTCTCCTGGTGGGACGTGGGGGTGAGCTACACGCTGTCCTTCCGGGTCTCCGAGTCGGCGACCGGCCCCTCGCTCCCCGGGCTCAGCTTCACCCGCCATGAGGCCATGCTGCGCCTCGACTTCCACTACTGATGCGCGGCTGGGTGTCGGCAGCGGCAGCCTGCGTGCTGGCCTCGTGCGTCCCGCCTCGCGGCAGCGGCGTGGTGAACGCGGCCAGCAGCGCCCCCACGGCGATGACCGCCAACACCCTCGCGGTCAATGACCTGCTGGAGGTGCGCGTCTACCAGGAGACCGACCTCTCGGGCGTCTACCGCGTCTCGCCCACCGGCAACGTGGACTTCCCGCTGTGCGGCAAGGTGCAGGTCGCAGACAAGACCGCGTCGGGCGCCGCGGAGGCCATCACCGACTGCCTCAAGGGCGGCTACGTGCGCCGGCCCCAGGTCACCGTGCTGGTCAAGGAGTTCAACTCCAAGAAGGTCTTCGTCTTCGGCGAGGTGAGCAAGCCCGGCTCCTTCACCTGGGAGGACGGCATGACCATCGTGCACGCCATCTCTCAGGCGGGCGGGCTGCTGCGCACCGCCTCGAAGAACAACGTCAACGTCACCCGCGTGGTGAACGGCCGCGAAGAGAAGCTCCCGGTGAAGATGGAGGACATCGTCATCGGCCGCGAGAAGAACGTGGCGCTGCGCCCGGGCGACATCATCTTCGTGCCCGAGAGCTTCCTCTGACGTCTGGGCTCAGTCGGCGTCGAAGTCGGCCTGGTAGGCCTCGACGTCGATGCCGTGTTTCTTCAGCGGCTCCACCAACCGGTAGCGGGTGATTCTGGAGCTCGCGAGGATGTACGCGCGCACCACGGTGTGCTTGTCGACCGCCGCGCGCGGCGAGAGCTCTTCGGCGAGTCGGACAATCTTCCGGCGCGCCAGGACCCGGAAGAGCGACGGCACCGCGGTGAGGAGTGACTTGAGCAACGCCTGCGCGTCGTCGCGCCACTTCCCTTCGACCGGCAGCGCCGGGAGGTAGCCGTATTCGTCTTCCGAGAGCGGGCGCCACACCAGCACCACGTGACCGTCGTCGTCGCGCACGCTGGACATCTCCTCGTGCTCCGGCGTCTTGAGCGGCGCGTACAGCTCCGTCGCCCCAGCCGACACCAACGCCCGGTGCACGGTGGGCACGTCGCTGACCTGCACGCGGAGCGAAATCTGTCGCTCCACCCGCGGCACCTCCAACAGACGGAGCGCCACGGTGTTGGAGTCGAGGTCGACCCACCCCTCGCCCTTCGCCTTCACCGGGAAGCCCAGCACCGCGCCGTAGAGCCGCTGCGCGCGCTCGATGGAGCGCACCGGAATGTCGAGATGACTGACACCGAAGATGTGATTCATACGCCTCCCCTCCCTGCTCGCTGCCTCACTCGGGTTCAGCCAGCAGCGCGTCAATCTGCTCGAGTATCAACCCGAACTGCCCTTCGTCGAAGCCCTCGTGCACGTGCCGCACCTTCCCGCGCTTGTCGAGGAGGAAGGTGGTGGGCATCACCTTCACCTTCAGCACGGCCTCGCTGGCCCTCGCCTCGGGGTCCCACAGCACCGGCAACGACACCTGGTGCTGCGCCAGAAAGGGGCTGATGAGCCCGGCCTCGGCGTCGACGCTGACCCCCCAGGCCTTGATCGGGCGCCC
>CALNBU010000400.1 GCA_937875615.1 uncultured Archangium sp. | reverse complement strand
GCGGTAGGCCTTCTCCAGCACGTCGTCCACCGCCACGCCGCACGGGGTGTTGTGCTTGATGACCACCGCGCAGGGCTTCTCCGGGAACTCCAGGACGAGCCCCAGGGCCGCGTCCAGGTCCAGGATGTTGTTGTACGAGAGCTCCTTGCCCTGGAGCACCTTGGCGAAGGCGACGGACGGCTCCTTCGGCGCGGCGTATTCCTTGTAGAAGGCGCCGCGCTGGTGCGGGTTCTCCCCGTAGCGCAGCCCCTGCACCTTGCGGAACGCGAGCGACAGCTCCTCGGGGAAGGGCTCCTGCGCCTCGCCGGACAGCCACCCGGAGATGGACGCGTCATAGGCCGCCGTGTGCGCGAACGCCTTGCGCATCAGCCGGCGCCGCGTCTCCAGGCCCACGGCCTTGTGGCCTTCAATCTCCGCGAGCACCGGCGCGTAGTCGTCCGGGTCCACCACGATGGCCACGTGCTTGAAGTTCTTCGCGGACGCGCGGACCATCGCCGGCCCGCCGATGTCGATGTTCTCGATGACGTCGTCCTCGCCCGCGCCGGACGCCACCGTCTGGCGGAACGGGTAGAGGTTCACCACCACCAGCGAGATGGGCTCGATGTGGTGGGCCGCCATCTCCGCCTTGTCACTCTCCAGGTCGGGCCGGCCGAGGATGCCGCCGTGGATGCGGGGGTGGAGCGTCTTCACGCGGCCGCCGAGGATTTCGGGACTCTGCGTGTGCTCGGACACCTGGGTGGCGGGGATGCCAGCGGCCTTCAGGGCCTCCAGGGTGCCGCCCGTGGAGAGCAGCCGGTAGCCCAGCCGCACCAGGCCCTGGGCAAAGGGGACCAGACCGCGCTTGTCGGAAACGCTCAGGAGAGCCAGCACGTGTGCGCCTCGCAATGGGTGGGGGGTGGCGCGGGTCCTAGCAACCACCCCCTGGGGTGTCAACGCAACACGTCACCCCAGGCCCTCGGCGCGACAGTGCCCTGCCCTCAAGGCTTGCGGGCGGACACGGGAGGCTCTGCCTCCGTGGCCTCGCGCAGCTTCATCAGGCCGCGCGTCTCCACCTGGCGGATGCGCTCGCGGGTGAGGTTCATGATCTCCCCCACCTCTTCGAGCGTGATGCCGCCCTTCTCCGACACGTCGAGCGCGCAGGTGTAGTCGAGCTCCCAGATCTCCTTGTCGGGGAAGTTCATCTTCACGCTGCCCGTCTCCGGGTTCACGTCGAGATAGAGGTTGTACTTGCAGGAGACGAACACGCAGGGTCGGGGCGACGAGATGCAGTCGGCGCGCGTGCGCGGCCGGTTCTGCGAGATCTCGCTCAGCAGCGCCCGCTCTTCAGGGTCCTCGGTGCCCTCGCGCACCCGGCGGCGGAGCTCGCGCGCCATCTCCTTGCGCGACATGGTCTTCGAGCGGCGGCGGTCTTCGGGCTCCGCGGACTTGAGCAGCTCGGGTTGCGGGTCCTGGGCTTCGGCTTCGGCGGTCATCATCGGCGTCCCCTCCAAGGGCGTACTTTCTTCAGGTCAAACGGCGAACGGCTGAACGCGGGTGCGGGCAGTCAGTGAGCTGCCGAAGTTGCTCAACTCGGAGAGCAGCTCCTTCGACTGCACGCGCAGCGCGCGCAGCCGGGAGGTCATCTCCTTCTTCTGCGTCTCCCCCAGCGCCTTCTTCACCAGCTCACGCTCGTAACCGTCGAAGAGCTGCACCAGCTCCTGATTCGCCACGTCGAGGTGATTGGTGATCCCCACGAAGCTGGCCTTGATGTCTTCCAGCGTCTGCCCCTGCGCCATCATGTGTTTGATCAGGTTGAGGCGCCGCACCGCCGACGCCGGGTACAGCCCCTGACTCCCCTGGTGCCGGCCCTTCCGGCCCACTCTCCGACTCCGCGGCAGCAGCCCCGCCTGCACGTACTTCCGGAAGGTCGCCTCCGACAGCCGGACTCCGCGATCGGTGAAGAACCCCACCAGCTTGCGCGCGGTGAGGCCCTGCGGATGCTCCCGCTCGATCAGCTCGATCTCCTGTGCCGAAAGCAGCTCCACGGCCGGACTATCCCCTCGATACTGCCTACTCAGTGAGGTCGCGTGAATAGCATTCACTCAAGAGAGCTGTCAAGCGCGAGTGTGACATTTCGATCGCGATCGCGCGTGATTTCCGAGCGGACATCTCCAGCCCGTCCGAAACCCGGTCAGGCGATGGGATCAGCTGCCCTGAATGAAGACAGGCCGGGAGCGGCCGCGATCAGCGGCGGCGCTCAACCGATCGAAAGCACAGGAGAAACCGGGGTCAGGCCGATCGCGGAGCGACCAGCCAGGTGATGGCCGACGACGGCGGCTGGTGCGACAGGAGCGCCTCGACCAGCGCCTCCGGTTGCTCCTGCACCACCAATACGTGTTCCAGCGCGCGCGGAATGAAGCCCCGCTGCAGGCCCAGCTTCACCCACGCGATGATGGGCTCGTAGTAGCCCTCGAGGTTCAGCAGCCCGATGGGCTTTCGATGCAGCCCCACCTGCGCCTGCGTCAGCACGTCGAAGAGCTCATCCATGGTGCCGAAGCCGCCGGGGAGCGCGATGAAGGCGTCGGCCCGCTCCGCCATCAGCGCCTTGCGCTCGTGCATGGTCTCCACCCGGATGGCCTCGGTGAGGCCGGGGTGCGCCCACTCCTGCCGCTCGATGCCCCGGGGGATGATGCCGGTGACCTCGCGCCCGCCCGCCAGCACCGCCGAGGCGATGGCGCCCATCAGGCCGTTGGCCGCCCCGCCGTACACCAGGTCGAGACCCCGGGCGGCGAAGGCTTCTCCCAGCCCGCGCGCGGCCTGCGCGAACACCGGAGAGTCACCTTCCTTCGAGCCACAGTAGACGGCGATGCGCTGGATCTTCACGGGGCGCGCTGTAGCACGGTCTCCTTCAACCAGCCCGCGTCGTCGGTCTGCGGGTAGTCGAGCGTGTAGTGCAGCCCGCGGCTCTCCTTGCGCTGCGCCGCGCACTCCACGATGAGGTGCGCGACGTCGGCGATGTTCCGCAGTTCCACCACGTCGCGGGTCACCTTGTAGGCCCAGTAGTACTCGCGGATCTCCTCGCGCAGCAGCTCGAGGCGGCGGCGCGCCCGCGCCAGGCGCTTGTCGGTGCGCACGATGCCCACGAAGCTCCACATCAGGCGGCGGATCTCGTCCCAGTTCTGGCTCACCAACACCGCCTCGTCGGAGCCGACGGCGCTGCCTGGATCCCAGTCGGGCACCGGAGGCCTCGGCGCCGCCAGCGTCCGCACCTCGGCGGCGCAGCGCTCCACCGCGCGGTGGCCGAAGACCAGCCCCTCGAGCAGCGAGTTCGACGCCAGGCGGTTCGCGCCGTGCAGCCCGGTGCAGGCCACCTCGCCGATGGCGTAGAGGCCGGGGAGCGAGGTCTGGCCGAAGGCGTCGGTCACCACCCCGCCGCACATGAAGTGCGCCGCGGGCACCACGGGAATGGGCTGCGCCGACATGTCGATGCCGAACTCCCGGCAGGTGGCATAGATGTTGGGGAAGCGCTCCAGCAGGTACGACTTCGGCAGGTGCGTCATGTCGAGCAGCACGCTGTCATCGCCGGTGCGCTTCATCTCCGCGTCGATGGCGCGGGCCACGATGTCGCGGGGCGCGAGCTCCTGCCGCTTGTCGTAGCGCTTCATGAAGCGCTCGCGCGTGGAGCGCAGCCGCAGCCGCCCACCTTCCCCGCGCAGCGCCTCGGAGATGAGGAAGTTCTTCGCCTGCGGATGAAACAGGCTGGTGGGGTGGAACTGGTAGAACTCCATGTTCGCCACCTGCGCGCCGGCCCGCCACGCCATGGCCACCCCGTCGCCGCTCGCCACGTCGGGGTTCGACGTATAGAGGTACACCTTCCCCGCGCCACCGGTCGCGAGCACCACCGCCTTGCCGAGGAAGGTCTCGATGGCGCCGTCCTCCCGCAGCACGTAGGCGCCCAGCACCCGGCCCTGACCTCGCGGCGCCGACTTGTCGATGATGAGCTCGATGGCGGTGGCGTCTTCGAAGAAGGTGATCTGCTTCGACTCGTCGCAGGCCGCCAACAGCGCGCGCTCCACCTCGCGACCGGTGATGTCACCGGCGTGCACGATGCGCCGCTTGCTGTGCCCGCCTTCCCTGGTGAGGTCGAACCCTCCGTCGGCGCGCCGGTTGAACCCGGCGCCCAGCTGCACCAGCCCGCGCAGCCGGTCGGGCCCCTCGCGCACGCAGATCTCCACGATGTCGCGCCGGTTGAGCCGGGCGCCGGCCACCATGGTGTCCTCCACGTGCTTCTCGAAGGTGTCTTCGGGCGAGAGCACCGCCGCGATGCCGCCCTGCGCGTAGAGCGTGTTGCCTTCCTGGCGGCTGCGCTTGGTCAGCACCGCGACGCGCCCGTGGCGGCTGGCCTCCAGCGCGAAGCTCAGCCCGGCCACCCCGCCGCCCAACACCAGAAAGTCGAAGTCGCTCACCATACGGGTCGTTCTAACAGTCGACACTTCTTTGCGGGGGCTCGCCGTTCGGCGGTAGGTTGGGCCGGCGCTCCGATGCATTCTGCGATCCCGGTCCCACTCGTGCTGTTGCTGGCCACGGCGGCCTCCGCCGGCGGCAACATCTACAAGTACGTCGAGAAGGACGGCACGGTGATCTACACCAACGTGCCCCGGGGCCAGGCGCGCGCGGCCCGCAAGGTCGAGGGCGAGTTCCGGCCCGCCCCTCCTCCGGGCGCACCGGCCAGGGTCACCTCGCGCTCCAGCGCGCGCCTGGAGCCGTACGACGCCTTCATCGAGACCGCCGCCGTGCGCTACCGCATCCCCGCGGCGCTGGTGCGCGCGGTGATGCACGCGGAGTCGGCCTTCGACCCCAACGCGCTCAGCCACGTCGGCGCCTCCGGGCTGATGCAGCTCATGCCCGCCACCGCGCAGGACATGTACGTGAAGGACATCTTCGACCCCATGGAGAACATCGAGGGTGGCGTGCGCTACCTCCGCGTACTCGCCAACGAGTTCGAAGGAGACATGGTGAAGATGGTGGCGGCCTACAACGCCGGGCCCGAAGCGGTGAAGAAGTACAAGGGCCAGGTGCCGCCCTACCCTGAAACCCAGGCGTACGTGCGCAAGGTGATCGCGCTCTATCGCCAATACAAGTCGCAGGACTGAAGAAGAGACAATGCCGACGAGCATGAGGGGTCGTGATCCAGCGCGGGAAGAGGAGTTCGTCTCGGCGCTCTACAAAGGTGGGGAGCTGTTGGCCGCCGGCAATCTCGCGGAGGCGAAGTCGCACCTCGAGAAGGCCTGGGAGCTGGAGCCGAAGAACGAGAAGGCGCAGAACCTGCTCGGCCTCACCTACTTCAAGCTGGGCGATTACGAGCAGGCGAGCCGGGTCTACGCGCGCCTCGTCGACGACAACCCGACGGACCCCACGCTGCGCGTCAACCTCGGGCTGGTGTACCTGAAGACCAACGAGCTCGACCGCTGCATCCACGAGTTCGAGACCGCCACCGATCTCGACCCCACCCACAAAAAGGCCCACAACTACCTGGGCCTCGCGCTGGCGCAGCAGGGCACCTACGCGAAGGCCCGGGAGCACTTCGTGCTCGCCGGCTCCGAGGCCATGGTGGAGAAGATGGACCGCGCGCTCGCCGCGCAGCAGTCCAGCGCCGCCCAGGCGGTCGAGCCGCAGAGCCCGCGCACGGTGCGCCTGGGCGACGAAGGCCCGCCTCCCGAGGAAGATGCCATCGAGGTGATGAGCGACGAAGAGGCGCCCTCCGACGTGTACGTGGTGCCGGAGGACGTGCAGGCCGCCTCCCCGCCGCCGGAGGCCGCCAACCTCAACGCCGACTGGGGCGCGCAGCTCGACGGGAGCCAGACCTCGGTGGAGGAGTTGCCGGTCCTCGACGTGGACGTGACGGTGGTGGAGGCGCCGGCCGAGGAAGTGCCGCCCCCGCCCTCCTCGACGCCCGCGTGGCTGACCATGGAGGCCGCCGAGGCCACCCGCGCCGCCGACGCGGGCCCCGAATGGGTGACGGAGTCGCTGGCGGGCGTCCCGCCGCCGGACGACGGGGCCGTCACCGCGACGGAGGTCGAGAGCATCGCCGCCGACGTCTCCTCGGAGCCGCCAGCCTGGGAGGGGGAGGCCCAACAGCCGACGGTGGTGCACTGGCAACACACCGACGCTGAAGCCGTCGCCGCCCAGCCCGACGACGCCAGCTGGGCCACGGCGCCCAGCGAGACCG
>CALNBU010000399.1 GCA_937875615.1 uncultured Archangium sp. | reverse complement strand
GAGAGCATGTGGATCGAACGCGCCACGAGCTCCTTGCCCGTGCCCGACTCGCCGCTGATGAGCACCGTGGTGCTCACCGGGGCCAGCTTCGCCACCTGCTTCTTGAGCGTCTGCAGCGCCTCGCTCTCGCCCAGCATGCGATGCAGCGGGCCCACCGGCGCCACCTCCGCGCGGAGCCGCCGGTTCTCAGACAGCAACCGCTGGCGCTCTTCGGCCTTCTTGAGGAGGAACACCACCTCCTCGGGTTTGAAGGGCTTCTCGAGGAAGTCGTACGCGCCCTTCGCCACCGCCTCCAGCGCGAGATCCTTGCTCCCGTAGGCGCTCATCACCACGAAGGTGAGCGAGGGGTCCTCGGCGCGGGCCCGCTCCAGCAGCGCGATCCCATCGACCTTCGGCATGCGTACGTCCGAGAGCACCACGTCGTAGTCCCGCGCCGCGAGCTCCTTGAGCGCCTCTTCTCCATCGGACACCGCGCGCACCTCGTAGCCGTGCTCGGAGAGCACCAGCGTCAAGACGTGGCGGATGGAGGCCTCATCGTCGGCGACGAGGACATGGCGGAGGGTCGGCATGCGCGAAAGGTAGATCACATCGGGGCCGCGGGGGCCTCAAGCTGACGTGACGGCGCGGCCGCCTCAGGGCGTGGGCAGGGTGACGATGAAGCGCGCGCCGCCGCCCGGCGCGTCCCCCGCCTCCAGCGCGCCCTCGAACTGCGCGAGCAGGTGCCTCGACACCGCCAGCCCCAGGCCGGTCCCCTGCCCCGCGGGCCGGGTGGTGAAGAAGGGCGTGAAGAGCCGCGCCTTCCCCTCCGCCGACAGCCCGGGGCCGCGGTCGTCGACCACCACCCGTCGCCCGGGCTCGAGGCGCACCGTGAGCTCGCCCGCCCCGCCCATGGCCTGGGCGCCGTTGATGAGCAGGTTCACCAGCACCTGGGAGAGCGGCCCCGCCTCGGCCCGGAGCCACAGGGCCGGGGGGCCCTCGACGGTGACGCGCACGTTCTGGAACTCCCGGCCGGCGGCCAGCAACTGCACACAGGAGTCGACCAGGGGTCGGACGTCGAGCGGCTGCGCCTTTCCCCGGGAAGGCCGGCCCAGCTCCAGCAGGCTCCGGACGATGCCGTCGATGCGCTGCACCTCCCGCTCGATGCGCGCCACCAGGTCCATCACCTCCGCGTTGTCGCCCAGGCGCATGCGCAACACCGACAGGTAGCCGAGGATGCCCGACAGCGGGTTCCCCACCTCGTGGGCAACGCCCGCCGCCAGCTTGCCCACGGTGGCCAGGCGGTCCGCCGCCACCAGCTCCGCCTGCAGACGGCTCAGCGCGTCGTGGGAGGTCTTCAGCTCGTCGAAGCGACGCTGGCTGACGCCGCGCTCGTCGCCCAGCTCCGTGGACAACCTGCGCAGCGCGCGCTCCAGCTGCGCGAGGTCGCTCACCTGCGCGTCCCCCACCAGCGGAGCGGCCGCGCGCTCCAGTCTCCGGGCGGCGCGACCGAAGGACACCTGCAGCACGCCGAAGACCACCAACGCCCCCAACGCGAGGTCGAGCCCCAGCACCAACCGCGCAGGCTCGCGCCACTGCGCGCCGCGCTCCGCCCGGGCCAGCAACGGCTGGAGCGTGAGCCAGGTCGCGCCCACGCACACCACCGTCACCAGCGCGGAGGTGAGGAGCACGCGCGTCCTCATGCGTCGTCTTTCTCTCCCAGCCCCTGCTTCGAGAGCCGGTACCGCAGCGAGCGGAAGGTCAGCCCCAACAGCTGCGCGGCCTTCATCTTGACCCCGCCAGACAGGCGCAGCGCCTCCAACAGGTAGCGGCGCTCCACTTCATCGAGGTGCCGCTCCAACGAGAAGAGCTCCGAGATGGTGACCTCGCCGACCGCTCCGGCCTCCGCCGCACCGGTGATGGACGGCGGCAGGCTCTCCACGCCGAGCTCCTCGCCATCGGCCAACGTCGCCGCGCGCTCGATGAGGTTCTCCAGCTGACGCACGTTGCCGTGGAGCGCGTTGGTCTCCAGCGTCTTCAGCGCCTCTTCGGTGAAGCGCAACCCCGGGCGACCGAGCTCATCGGCGAAGCGCGCGAGGAAGAACGACGCCAACGGGCGGATGTCTTCACGCCTGGCCCGCAACGGAGGCAGCTCGATGTTGATGACGTTGAGCCGGAAGAAGAGGTCTTCCCGGAAGCGCCCGGCCTTCACCTCTTCATCGAGGCGGCGGTTGGTCGCCGCCAGCACGCGCGCCTCGAAGGGCACCTCCCGGGAGCTGCCCACCGGCTTCACCCGCCGCTCCTGCAGCACGCGCAGCAACTTGACCTGCGTGGACGGCGGCAACTCGCCGACCTCGTCGAGCAATACCGTGCCCTCGCCGGCCGACACCAGGATGCCCGCGCGATCTCCCTGCGCTCCGGTGAAGGCGCCCTTCACGTGCCCGAAGAGCTCGCTCTCCAGCACGCCCTCCGCGAGCGCGCCGCAGTTCACCGGCACGAAGGGCGCGCCAGCCCGTGGGCCGCGGTTGTGGATGGCGCGGGAGACGACCTCCTTGCCGGTGCCGCTCTCTCCGGTGATGAGCACGGTGGTCTTCGCCGCCGCCACCTTGTCGACCAGGTGCCAGACCTGCCGCATCGCGACGCTGTTCCCGAGTGAGTACTCGGCGCGCGGCACCAGGCTGGCCTTGAGCTGCCGGTTCTCCGTCGAGAGCTTCGACTTCTCGACGGCGCGCTCCACCAACAGCAGCAGCTCTTCGTTGTCGAAGGGCTTGCTGATGTAGTCGTAGGCGCCCTGCCGCATCGCCTCCACCGCGGAGGCCGGCGTGCCGTACGCGGTGATGATGATCACCTCTGGCGGCGGTGAGACCGCGCGCGCTGCCTTCAGCACGTCGAGACCCGAGTCGGCGCCGAGGCGGAAGTCGCTGATGACCAGGTCGAAGTCGTGCGCGCCCAGCGCCTCCTTCGCCTCGCGCAGGCCGGCGGCCAGCGTCACCGCGTGCTTCGCGCGCATCAGCAGCACCTCCAGGTACTCGCGGATGGAGGCCTCGTCGTCGACAACCAGGATGACGTCGGGGCGCTCGCCGGCCGCGTCCACCACGTCGACGGTGTAGCGGCCGAAGCGCGACAGCGGCCATGGCGCGTTCTTAGCCCCAAAAACGCCGCCGCCGCGCTCAGACCGGCGGCAGCTTCACCAGGAAGGTGGTGCCATCGCGCGGGTTGGAGGTGACGCTCACCGTCCCTCCGTGGGCCTGCACGATGGCCTGCACGGTGGAGAGCCCCAGGCCGCTCCCGCCCTGCGCCTTGCTGAAGAAGGGCTCGAAGATCCGACCCACGTCGTCGGGCGCGATGGCGCCGGCGCTGTCCCAGACCTCGACGAAGGGGTGCTCGAGGCGGCCGGAGCGGACGCGGAGCCTCCCCCGGGTGGCGCGGGTGGCCTGCGCGGCGTTGCGGAGGAGGTTGATGAGCACCTGCCGCAACTGACCTGCGTCGGCGTTGGCCTCCGCGGGCTCCAGCACCTCCTCGACCTCGACGGCGGCGAAGGCCGGATCAGCCCGCAGCAACTCCAGGGTCTCGCGCACCACCACGTCGAGGCGCGAGAGCGCCAGCCGAGGAGGTGGCGGCCGCGCCAGCTTGAGGTAGCCCTCGACCAGCTCCGCGAGTCGATCCGATTCCCGCACGATGAGCTTCGCCAGGCGCTCCCCCGGCGCGCCCGCGGCGTCGGCCGCCAGCATCTGCGCCGAGCCGCGCATCGCCGCCAGCGGGTTGCGGATCTCATGCGCCAGCTGCGCGGAGACCCGGCCCAGCGCCGCGAGGTGGTCGATGCGGGTCAACTCCAACTCCACCCGGCGCAGCTCGGTGAGGTCCTGAAACACCACCAGCAGCCCTTCGTTGGCGCCCAGCGAGGTGACCGAGAGGCCGAGGACGCGCTCTCCGCGCGGCGTGTTCACGGTGCGCTCGATGCGACGGCCCTGAGGAGCGCCCAGCAGCCCGGGCACCAGCTGCTCCATGGGCACGCCGTTCAGCTCGGCGAGGGTGCGGCCCAGGATGGCCTCCGCCGCCGGGTTGGCGAAGGACAGCGCTCCGGCGCCATCGCAGGTGACCAGCCCCGAGGGCATGGCGCGGACGATGTCGTTCTGAAGCCGCGTCAGCGCCTCCAGGTCTCGCTCGCGCGCGGTCAGGCTCCCGCCGGTGCGGCTGAGCTGTTCTCCGATGTAGCCGCTGAGAATCGCCAGCACCGCCTGCGCGACGAGCTGCACGAGGAGCTCCTGAAACGTGCGCGCGTCGAAGCGCAGCGCGGGCGGAAGGTGCGCAAACACCACC
>CALNBU010000398.1 GCA_937875615.1 uncultured Archangium sp. | reverse complement strand
GCGCGAAGGCCTTGATGGCGGAGAGCAGCTTGTCGTTGAGGGCCGCCTCCACCCCGACGTCCTTCAGGTACGGCAGCAGGGTGGGCGCCAGGACCTCGGGAGGCGTGGCCTTGAGCCAGTGCTCGTTGACCGAGATCAGCTTCTGGGCGTTCCACACCCCGTTGGTCCGGCCCACGCCGGCGAAGTCGAAGAGCTCCACCAGCCGCTCGCGGGTGAAGAGCTCGTCGTTGCCGTGGCTCCATCCCAGCCGGCAGATGAAGTTGAGCAGCGCGTGCGGGAGGATGCCGGCGCGCCGGTGGGCCATCACGTCGGCCTCCGGGTGCTTGCGCTTGCTGAGCTTCTCGTTGTTGGCGCCGAGGATCAGCGGGAAATGGGCGAAGGCGGGCGGGGCCCAGCCCAGCGCCCGGTAGAGCGCGATCTGCGAATAGGTGGAGTTGATGTGCTCCTGCCCGCGGCCCACGTGGGTGATGGCCATGTCGTGATCGTCGACCACGCAGCTGAAGTTGTAGAGCGGGATGCCATCGGTGCGCAGGAGCACGAAGTCGTCGAGGTCCTCGTCGGGCTTCTCGAGGTGACCCAGCACGAGATCCTCGAAGCCGACCTTCTCGCCGGTGGGCGCCAGCCTGAAGCGCACCACGAAGGGCTGCTCCAGCCGCTCGGTGCGGTCGCGCCAGGGGCTGGAGTACTTGAAGCCCGCCTTGCGCAGATCATCCTTCTCGGTGAGGCCCTGGCGCGCCGCGAACTCCCGGCGCATGGCCGCCGTCTCTTCCTCGGTGGTGTAATCGCGGTAGGCCTTGCCCTCCGCGATGAGCTGCTCGGCCACGTCGCGGTAGCGCTGCAGCTTCTGCATCTGGAAGTAGGGCGGGTAGGGGCCCTCGCGACCGGGGCCCTCGTCCCAGTCGAGGCCCAGCCAGCGGAGCCCCTCGAGGATCGCCTCCACCGACTCGGGGGTGCTGCGCTCCAGATCGGTGTCTTCGATGCGCAGCACGAAGGTGCCGCCGAGGTGCCGGGCGTACAGCCAGTTCCAGAGCGCGGTGCGGGCGCCGCCGATGTGCAGGTAGCCGGTAGGAGAGGGTGCGAAACGGACGCGAGGCTTCATGGCGGTGCTCTTCCGCTCCGCGCTCCCCGCCGTGCTGCTCGTCGCGTCCGTCGCGCAGGCCACCACGCTGCTCCGCCTCGATCTCCCGGCGCTGACGCGCACCTCCGCCACGGTCGTCCGCGGCACGGTGAAGTCGAGCCAGGCGCGCTGGACCCGGGATCGCTCGCGCATCGTCACCGAGACCATCGTCACCGTGCGCGACACCTGGAAGGGCGAGCGGCTCGCCGAGGTCTCGGTGCTACAGCAGGGCGGCGTGGTGGGCGAGGTCGGCCAATTGGTGCACGGCACCGTGACCTTCAAGCCAGGTGAAGAGGTGGCGCTCTTCCTCGAGGCGCGCGGCCCGGGCTTCCTCATCACCGGGATGATGCAGGGCGTCTTCCGCATCGAAGGTGACGTGGCCACCCAGGCCCTCGAAGACGACGCCCACCTGCTCGATCCCGCCACGCAGCGGCCGGAGACGCCGCAGCGGCTGGTGCTGCGCGTCGACGCGCTCGCCGCGAAGGTGGTGGGCGCGGCGCACGCCGAGACGCCGGCGCCGACGGGCGCTGGCCTCAGGAACCGCCGATGATCTTCACGCTCGCGCTCTCGCTCGCGCTGACCCAGAGCTACGTCC
>CALNBU010000397.1 GCA_937875615.1 uncultured Archangium sp. | reverse complement strand
CTGACGCCGACGCGGGAGTTGGAGATGGCGCTGTTGGAAAGCGTCAGCTGGGTGGAGGAGGGGGAGGCGCCGCGGAAGGCGGAGAGGCCGAACTCCATGCCGCTGAAGCTTGCGTTGGCGATGGTGGCAGAGGCGCCTGGGCGCACGATGACGCCACCCCAGGCGTTGTTGCCGTTGCCGGTGCCCGAGAAGGAGAGGTGCTGGCCAGCGACGCCGATGGCGGAGAGGGTGCCGAAGACGATGAGCTCGCCCTTGGTGGCGGAGAGGCCGCCGCCGAGAGAGTCGGAGTCGAAGGAGAAGGAGGCGCCGGGGGAGATGGTGAGGGTGACGCCAGGCGCGACGAGGAGGTCTCCGAGGACGGAGTTGGCTCCCGAGAGGGTGGCGTCTTCCCAGAATTGGCCCTGGAGGCCCTGAGTCAGGTGGGAGGTGAAGGGAAGCGCGCCCTGGTCGACGCCGGAGTCACCCGACTTGCGGGAGGGAGAGCGATGGGTGAGGCGGAAGTTGTTGTTGGGCGCGTCAGCGAAGAGAGGGTTGAAAGAGCGGTTGTTGGGGCTGTCGAGAGAGAGGACGGCGGAGACGTTGGAGAGGTTGGCGGTGAGGCCGTTGGCGGAGCCGCTGGGCGGCGGGCCCGCGGTACCGGAGTTGCCCCAGACGTTGGAGAAGCTGAGGGAGACGGTGCTGTAGGCGGTGGAGACGCGGTTGATGCCGAGGCCGGCGTTGTGGGTGATGACGGAGGAGGTGACGACGGTGGAGTGGGTGCCGCCGGAGACGCCTGAGGTGTAGATGCCGTCGAGGGAGTTGAAGGAGACGGTGCAGCGGTCGCAGGTAGTCGTGCCACCTCCGCCGAAGAGGTAGAGGCCGAAGCGGCCTCTGACGGCGGAGACGCGGGTGAGAGAGGCGACGCCGCCTGTCTGGTAGAAGTTGTAGGTGGTGCCGCCGGAGAAGCTGGAGTCCGTGGCCTGGAAGATGCCGGTGGTGACGGAGGCGCCGGTGAGCGCGGAGACGGAGACGCCGGTGAGGGTGGTGGTGAGGGTGCCGGAGGAGGAGATGAGCTCGTTGCTGACGCCGACGCGGGAGTTGGAGATGGCGCTGTTGGAAAGCGTCAGCTGGGTGGTGGTGCCGGTGCCGCCCCGCCTGGCGATGAGGCCGTTCTCCATGCCGCTGAAGCTGGCGTGCCCGATGGTGGCGGAGCCGCCCGGCTGCACCACGACGCCACCCCAGGCGTTGTTGGAGTTCACCGCGCCGGTGAGCGTCACCGCGCCGCCGCTGACGCCGGCGATGTTCAACGTGCCCTCCACGAAAATCTCCACCCGGGTGGCGACCCCGCTGCCCACGCCGTCGGTGGCGGCCATGGTCACCACCGCGCCGGGCTGAATCGTCAGCGTCGCGCCGGCGGGGATGGTGACGTCTCCGGTGACGGTGACCGGCCCTGCCCAGGTGTGCGCGCCGGCGCCGAGGTTGCCCTGGACCTGGGCCCACGCCGCGCCACAGGAGAGAAGGAGGAAGGTGCCGAGCAGACGGTTCATGGTGGACGCTCAAACCCTGAAAGCCCACCGATGTGCAGAAAAAGGGCGTCGGGCTACTTGCGGAGCAGCGCGCCCTCGAAGAACAGCGCCACCGCGGCCAGGGCCAGCAGCCAGGTCCACAGCGGGGTCGCCGCGCGGCTCCCCGTGCCTCCCTCGGTGCGCACGCTGGCCTCGCCCGCCCACTGCCTGATGGCCGCCACCTCGTGTGTCGCGAGGTTGCTGGCGTGGGGATCGAGGCCGGCGGCGAAGCTCAGCGCGGGGAGCTCCCGGCCCTGCGCGTCGAGCACCACGTAGGGCCCGGGCTCGGGCAGCGGGCCGCCGCTCACCGCGTCGCTGTCGGCGCTGCGGGTCAGCGTCACCTCGGCCCCCGAGGGCGCGCGCGCCACCACCGGGGTGCTCCCCGCCTCGGCGGTGAGCGTCACCGGCGCGCCGACCTGCGCGTGCACCGCCTCGCGCTCGTCGAGGTTCCCGGTGAGCCACGCCGCCACCCGCTGCATCAGCGGAAGGAACGAGGTGCGGATGGGCAGGTCGGACCAGTCGCGGTCCACCGTCGAGGCGTAGACGAAGACCCGGCCCGCGCCCGGGCGCGCGGTGAGGAACACCGGCGCGCCGTCGTCCATGGTGGCCAGCACCTCCAGGTCGACGCCGCGGCTGTCTCCCTCGAAGAGGGCGTAGCGGTAGAAGCGCGCCGCCAGCAGCCCTTCGCGCGCGTTGCCGGTGAAGGGCGAGAGCACCGGGTGGCTCACCGCCACCTGCGTCAGCCGCGCCGCGCGGGTGGCGGCGTCGGGCGCGCCGGGCTCGACGGCGGTCTTCACCACGCGGAGCCGCCGCGGCAACAGCGGCCCCATGGCCTCGTTCCACGCCTCGGGGTCCAGCGTCTCCACCCGGTCGCCCAGCGCGATGAAGAGCCCTCCGCCGGCCTGCACGAAGCGGCTCAGGCGCGCCGCCACCTCGGCCGGAGGCGCCTCCACGTTGAGCAGCCACACCTCGTCATAGAGAGCGAGGTCTTCCTTCCAGGCGGCGTCGGCGTCGCGCAGCACGGCGCGCACGGGGCTGCCCTGGGCGGAGAGCGCGGCCTCGACGAAGAAGGCCTCGTCGCGGTGCTTCTGCGCCGAGGGGCTCCCGTTGACCAGCAGCGCGGTCAGCTCCTTCGGCACCGACACCACCAGGCTGCGCACGTCGTCGTCGGGGAGCGCGTCGGCCTCCAGCCGGCCGGTGACGGTCACCACGCCCGCCTTCTTGAAGCGCGCGGCGAGCGTCTTCTGCGCCGCGCCCTCGGCGCGGACCTCGACGAAGCCCTTGGCGACCACCTCGCCGTCGGCCTGGAGCTGGAGCTCGAGGTCCT
>CALNBU010000396.1 GCA_937875615.1 uncultured Archangium sp. | reverse complement strand
CGCGTCCTGCGCCCAGTCGAGCCGGAGCGCGCCGCTGCGCACCAGGGCGTTCAGCACCTCCGACGGGGGCGGGCCCTCCTGGCTCACCACGCCGCCGGTGCCGGTGTGGAGCGCCGCGCGCAACAGCGACTCCAGCGCGGCCCGGCCGGCGATGATGCGCTCCACCTCGGCGTAGCGCGCCGCCAGCGCCTTCGCCGCCTGCGTGCGCAGCTCCGCGATGACCCGGAAGGGGAAGGAGCCGTCATCGCCGGCCACCTCCTCCACCTCTTCCGGGCGCGGCCCATCCCAGAGGCTCAGCGCGTTCTCGTCGACGGACAGCGCCACCCGGTTGAAGGCGGTCTGCAGAGTGGTGACGGCAGAAATCTCCGCCCGGAGTGCGGCGAGCGTCTGGCTGTGCAATTGGCTGTGCATGGGGCTTAAGCCTCCCCCCATGTACGAATTGTTTCACGCGATTTCTGATGTAGGCAGCGCGAAGGTGCGCCGGTTCATCGTCGAACACGCGGTCGAGGTGCGCTTTCGTAACGTCACGTACGACGAGGTGCGCGTCGACCTCCACGCCCGCGGCGGCGAGGCGGCCCCGGCGCTGTGGGACGGCGAGCGGCTCATCACCGGCGCCGACGCCATCATCGAGCACCTCAGTCGGGCACCACGCCCAGGTACTGCATCAACCAGATGACGCCGAGCAGCAGCACCAGCGGCACCACCAGCGCCGCCCAGGTCGCCCATCCACGCTTCGGCGGCTCGCTCATGGAGGCCATGGTAGAAGCGCGCGCCATGACTTCCAATCTCGTCGTCGTGCGCCATGGCCAGAGCGCCTGGAATGAGAAGAACCTCTTCACCGGCTGGGTCGACGTCGACCTCACCGCGCTGGGCGAAGCCGAGGCCCGCACCGCGGGACAGCAGATGAAGGCCGCCGGGCTGGTCTTCGACGTGCTGCACACCTCGCTGCTGACGCGGGCGGTGCGCACCGCCCACCTCGCGCTGGAGGCCGCCGGGCAGGTCTACCTCCCCGTCAACCGCACCTGGCGCCTCAACGAGCGCCACTACGGCGCGCTCCAGGGCAAGGACAAGCTGGAGATGGTGAAGCAGTTCGGTGAGAAGCAGGTGCAGCTGTGGCGCCGCAGCTACGACGTGCCGCCGCCCAGCATCGACGCCACCCACGAGCACCACCCGCTCCGCGACGCGCGCTACCGGTTGCTCGCGCCCGACGCGCTGCCGTCGTCCGAGTGTCTCAAGGACGTCGTGGCCCGGGTGCTGCCCTGGTGGCACGACACGGTGGTGCCGCAGCTCCGCGCCGGCCTCGACGTGCTGGTGGTGGCGCACGGCAACTCGCTGCGCGCGCTGATGAAGCACCTGGAGGGCATCTCCGAGGCCGACATCGTGGAGCTCAATGTCCCCACCGGCATGCCCCGGCTGTACCGCTTCGACGACCAGCTCAGGTTGACCGGGCCCGGGCGCTACCTCGACGAGGCCGCCGCCAGGGCCGGCGCCGCGGCCGTCAAGGCCCAGACCGGCGCGAAGTGACGAGGGGCGCGCGCCGGGAGGACCATCGGGGACCTGCAGACGACGCTCGTCTCCGCCGCGGAGGTCCGGCGGCGCTTCGAGGCCGCCAACGAGGCCGAGACCTTCGGGTGGTTCTCCGAGCAGCTTGAGGCGATGGAGGAGCGCGCCGAGCGCACGCCTCCGCCCGTCGAGCTGCACCTCGCGACGGGGCCGCTGCGCCTCGCTGCGCTCAAGCCCACCTCGCCCTGGGCGCTCATCATCGACGGCGACCTCGAGGTGAGCGGCGACATCGACCTCTCCACCGAGCCGTACGAGACGAGCCTCTTCGTGGTGCTGGGGCACGTGCGCGCGAGGAACCTCCGCTTCGACGGCAGCGCGGCCTGCTTCGTGTCGAAGTCGCTGGTGCTCTCCGGCGGCTGCTTCGGCTCCCACGGCGATGAAGGCGCGGCGCTCTACGCCGAGTCGCTCACGGCCCGGACGTTGATGCTCGACGGGCACACCGGCGCCAACGTCGCGACGCTCGAGGGCGTGGCGTTCGGGAGCGAAGACTGGGGGCTGCCGCAGCACTTCACGTCCGCCGACCGTGCCGCGGACTTCTTCATCGCCGAGGCGCTCAACGCGGAGGGCGACCTCGACCAGGGGCGGGCGTGGACGCTGATGACGAGCGGCCGCGACCCCTTCCTGCCCGGCGCGTACGAGCTGCTCCGGGCGAGGAAGGTCGAGGCCCCCGGTCGAGAGAAGCCCCGGTAGGTCTTCCGACGACGCTACTTGTTGATGTTCTGCTTCATGATGGGCGTGCCCCACCCGCCGTGGGAGATGCGCGGCGAGTAGAAGCTGCGCGAGACCCAGTCCCAGGACTGAGAGAAGCTGAAGGGGATGATGCGGTATTGCTGGAGACCCTTCTCTTTCGTCTCCACCGCGGCGTAGCCATTGAGGAGCGACTTGGTGCGCGACCAGCGAACGACATTCTTGTCGTCCCACCAGGCGGCGACCTCAGGCTCGGTCCAGCCTTCGCCGTTGATGACGATGCGCAGGACACCCTTGTGTTCCTTTGACAGCACCTTCTTGACGATGCCTTCGAGGGCCTTGCGGTCGGCGCCCTTGTAACGGTCTGCGGGCATGCGCGTCTTCTCGACCTCCTTCTTGTAGAGCTCGTCCATGCGCGCGCGCAGCTTCGGCAGGTGCGCCTCGGCCGCGGCGGCCTCCGGGCCCTCGGGCGCGGCCTGGCGCAGGAGCGCCGCCGTCTCGGCGATGGAGGCCTCCGCGAGGCCCAGCGACATCCGGTCGTCGTTGTTGGCGTTGGTGAGGGTGGTCTTCACCTGCTCCACGAGCTGCGGCACCACCGTCTGCTCCAGCATCTCCTTGGCGAAGGTGGCGCCCCAGATGAGGTTCCACAGCTCGAGGCGGCGCAGCGTCAGCTCGTCGGTGTCGATGCCGAGCTTCTCCACCTCGGGGTCGGCGTTGGGGCGCGGCAGGAGCGCCACGAAGTCACCGGCCAGCTTGAAGGCCTCCACCTCGACCTGCGAGGCGGCGATGATGCGCTCGATGTCTTTGCGGCTGCCGTCGTACCCGCCGCCCAGCGGCCCCACCGTCATCAGGAACGACATCTCTGAAATCTGCTCGCCGTACTTCTCCAGCGCCGTCTTCGCCGAGGCGGGCGGGGCCTTCATCGCCTCGAAGAGCGGCTGGCAGGTGCCCTTGATGGCCTCGAGCAGGTCCTCAGGGACGCGCGGAAACTTTCGCAGCACGATTTCGCGCGTCGCGACGCACATGGTGGTGGCGATGTCTTTCTTGTTCTCCTGGACCTTCGCCTTCACCTCTTCCATCAGCGCCAGCGACATTTCCTTCGTCTGGGATTGAGAGAGCTGAACATAGGCAGCGGCGGGAGAGGCGAAGGCACAGCTGACAAGGACTGCGAGGAGTCTGCGCACGTATGTCTCCGAGGTGAAAAGGGGAGCGCGCAGCTTGGTCAATTCCTGTCAGCACGTCCAAGAGAGAAATTCTGACGATGCGCGTTGAGTTGAGCAGAAGTGCGCTGTGTCCCTACAGCAGGCCGTCGAACCAGAACAGGAAGCCCTGGGTCGACTTCGCCGCGCCGTCGGCGTCGGACGCGGACGAGGCGGAGATGGCGGAGGTGACGTCGCTCGAGGTCACGCCGGTCAGCTCGCCCTGGGTGCGGGGCGCCGTGGCCGAGAGGTCCTCCACCGGGCCGACGTCGATGCTCTGCAGCAGCACTTCATCGGCCGGGCCGAAGGACGGCGCGATGCCCCGCGACGCGGGCGTGCGCCAGGTGCCCGCGTACTGGCCGCGCTCCGAGAAGATGTTGCCCGCCACCAGCAGCGTGTGGTCCTTCACCGCCAGCCCGCGCACCCGGTCCAGGGTGCCGCCGCCCGACTGTCCGGGGTTGCCCGTGAAGTAGTAGGCGTCGCGCTTCAGGTTGCCCGCTCCATCGACGATGAAGAACACGCTGTCGCCGAGGGCGCGGTCCGTCTCGACGTCGCTGCCCTGCGTATAGCTGACGCGCCCGCCGACGATGACGCCGCCCCCGTACGCGCGCACCACGTGCGTGGTGTCGACCTGGCTGGCCACCTCCCGGTTGTATTCCCTGGCCCACAGCAGGCTGCCCGTCGGCGAGAGCTTCAAGACCGCGTGGTAGGTGGCGACGCCGTGGATGTCGGCGGCGGCGTAGAGGTTGCCCTCGGCGTCGACGTCGAGGTCCGGGAGCGTCGAGCCCGCCGGGAGCTTCACCCGCACCGCCCAGTCGACGCTGGGCGGCGCCGTCGACACGTCGAGCCGGAGGAGGAGGCCCTCGTTGCCGTTGCCCATCCACCCGCCGACGTAGAGGCCGTCGCCGCTGGCCACCACCGAGAAGGGCCGGTCGTTGACGCCCGCGCTGGGGTCGAGGGAGACGGTCCACTTCGCCGCGCCGTCCAGGGCATAGGCCTGGAGCAGCCACGCGGCCTCTCCCTGGGTGGTGCCCACGGCGTAGACGGTGTCGTCGGTGGCCGTCACCGCCATCAGCTTCGCCTCGCTGTTGGCCTGGTTGTTCCAGTTGGGCTTCCACGCGCGCGCCCATTGCAGCGCGCCGTCCTTCGCGTAGCGCAGCAGCACCGCGGCGCTGAAGTCGGCGACGCTGTCGCTCAACCCCGCCACGAAGACGCCGCCGCCGGGCGCCGCGGCCAGGTGTCGCGCCGGGCCCTCTCCTTCGGAGTCGATGTGCGGCCGCACCCCGTCGTGCCCTTCGCCACCCCACGTCCGCGCCCACTCGATGGCGCCGGTGGCGCTCAGCTTCACCACGGTGAAGTCGGAGGAGAAGCTGTCGAGCAGCTCCTTGCTGGTGCCGCCCACGTACCACGCGCCCTCGTCGTCGCCGGCGAGCGAGATGAAGCTGTCGGAGTGGGTGGCGCCGAAGATGGCCGACCGCGAGAAGGAGAGGGTGTCGCCGGTCCCGCCGTCTGGCTCCGGCTCTTCGAAGAAGGCGCAGGCGCTCAAGGCGACGGCCAACCAGCTGGCGTGACGATTCATGGTGTTCCTCCCCGAAGAAGCCGTGAAGCCTCTACCTTCGCACTTCGGGGCGGGGGGAGGGAACGGTTTGATCCGCTGGCGCCATCCCTGCAATGCTCCGCGCCGACCCGTGGCCGCGTACGTGGTTTCAAGTGGTTGTCCCCTCGAATTTCTGAGACCTCCGATGAAGAACCGACTCCTGACCGCAGCCCTCGCGTTGTGCCTCGCCGTCGGCTGCGCCAACCCGGCGGGCGGCGGAAACTCAGCCGGCGGCTCGGTGGGGGTCAGCGCCGATGACTCCCTGGTCTTCGCCGCCGACGGCGACCTCGACAAGGTCTTCGTCTACGACACCCGCCTGGAGCAGGTGGTCTCTGCCATCTCCGTGGGCCGCCAGCCGGAGAAGGTGCTGGTCGCGCCCGACGACACCGTCTACGTCACCAACCGCTACAGCCGCAGCGTGTCGGTCATCCGCAGGGGTGAGTCCACCGAGTCGGCCCGCCTGGCCACCGCCGTCGAGCCGGTGGGGCTCGCGCTGACGGAAGACGGCAAGACGCTCTACGTGGTGAACGCCACCAGCCTCACCGACGCCGACTTCGGCACGGTGCGGGCGTTCGACACCGCCACGCTGTCGCTCAAGTGGGAGACGCCGGTGGGCGAGGAGCCGCGCGGCATCACCCTGATGGCCGGTGGGAAGCTGGCCGTCTCGCTCTACAAGCAGGGCGACCTGGTGTTCCTCGACGCCAGCTCCGGCAAGGTGTTGAAGGCCGGCACCCGCCTCTTCGAGAAGCTCAACGGCGTGGCCCTGGGCATCGTCGGCCAGACCGGCGGAGGCGTCTCCGTCCCCGTGCCCGACATGGGTTCCTTCGGCAGCAACACCTCGCACGCCCGCGGCCTGGAAGCGCTCACGGTCTCGCCCTCCGGCGAGCAGCTGTACGCCACCTCGCTGTTGGCCACCGACGTCCAGGTGATGACCACCGGCACCGGCGACGACGAGTTCTTCCCCGAACTGGGCGGCGGCGGGTACGGCGGGGTGTCGAGCTGCGGCGCCACCGCCATCGCCAGCCCCGCCCTGTTGACCTTCAACGCCGAGGGCCAGCCGCTGGTCGACGACCTCTCGACCTGCACCGGTGAGGCCGCCGGCGAGCGGCCGATGACGGTGCTGACCTCTCCGCGCTTCGAGGTGCCGCTGCAGGGCGCCCGGGCCATGGCCGTCGACCACAGCGGCCGCTTCCTCTACGTGGTGCACGAGTCGTCGGACAACGTGGCGGTGGTGCGCGTGGGCCCCGACGTCGCCGCCGAGAGCGACGGCCCGGGCGTGCCGCGTTGCTTCAACTGTGGCGGCTTCGGCTTCAACGGCGACAACCGTGGCACTGAAGAGGTGGTGGCGGTGGGGGCCGGGCCGTCGGGCATCGCGCTCTCCAGCGACGGCGCCAGGGCCTGGGTCTACAACAGCTTCGACCACACCCTCAGCACGCTCGGCGGGAAGGACGGCTCGGTGCGCGTCGTGGCCACCACGCGCCTCAACGCGGGGCTCCCGGTGGAGCAGCAGGAGCGCCTCTCGCCCGACGCGCAGGCCGGCCGGCGGCTCTTCTTCTCGGCCACCGACGCGCGCATGAACGCGCTCACCACCGGCATCTCCTGCCAGGCCTGTCACCTCGAGGGTCGCGAAGACGGCCACGTGTGGAACTTCTCCGAGGGGCCGCGGCAGACGCCGTCGCTCGCCGGCCGCAAGATGATGCAGACCGCGCCCTTCCACTGGAACGGTGAGTTCGCGGGCCTCAACGAGCTGATGTCGCACGTGGTGGTGCAGCGCATGGGCGGCAGCGGCGTCGACGAGACCATGGACCGCCAGGTGGCCGCGTACATCGACTCGCTGGAGGCCCCCGAGAACCCGCACCTCGAGAGCGTGCCGGCCGAGGTGGTGGCGCGCGGGCGCGAGGTGTTCGAGGCCGCGGCCTGCGGTACCTGCCACGGCGGCGAGGCCTTCACCGACAACTCGTTCGCCGACGTCGGCACCTACGTGACGAACAAGGTCATCAACGACGACCTCTCCATGTTGCCCTTCGGCGGCCTCAACGCGCCGTCGCTGCTGGGCCTCGCCCGCACCGCGCCCTACCTGCACGACGGCAGCGCGACCTCGCTGAAGGCCCGCATCATCAACGGCAAGCAGACCAACCGGCACGGGCTCACCGCGGCGCTGACCGACGCGCAGGTCGATGACCTCGTGAGCTACCTGAAGACCTTGTAAGCCTCGCCCGCGCCGTGCCAGAGAGCCTCCGCATGCGCTTCCTGCCTGTGCTCTGTCTTGGACTGTTGGCCGCCTGCCCCGCGCAGGAAGACATGGTCAGCTTCGTCGCCGAGGGCTCGCCGCTGGCCGACGGCACCTCCACCGCGGAGGTGCGGCTGACGGTGACGAGCGCCTCCGGTGCGCCCCGCGAGGGCTCGGCGGTGCGCTTCGAGGTGCCCTCGCCCGGAGCGTTGAGCGAGGGCGAGGTGTTGACCGACGCCGCCGGCGTGGCCAGCACCCGGGTGTCGTCGACGCAGCCCGGCACCCTCACCGTGACGGCGACCCTCGAGGACGAGACCTACACCGTCGACGTCTCCTTCCACGCGCCGCACCAGCAGCAGCAGGCCTCGGCGCTGCGCTTCGAAGCGCAGCCCGCGGAGGTGCGGGTGTACCCCAACGCGGTGCTGCGCGACGCCTCGCTGCAGGCCATCCGGGTGACGGTGCGCGACGGCGAGGGCCGGGTGGTGACCTCGTCCAGCGCGCAGGTGTCCATCGCGGTGGAGTCGTGCGGCGCCGCCCTTCACTCCAGCAGCCTCTCGGCGTTGGCCGCGCAGGACGGCACCGCGTCCTTCGGCGGCCTCGCCCTCGGCTCCACCGGCACCGGCTGCCGGCTGCGCGCGTCGTCCACCGGCCTCGCCGCCGCGGTGTCAGAGCCCTTCGACGTGGTGCCGTAGTCGACGCTACGGCAGTCGCCAGCTGTAGCCGGGGTCGGGCGTGCAGTCCTGCCGCGGCAACCGCACCAGCTCCCAGTTTCCTTCGCGGGCGACGACCTCGGCGCCGCTGCCCGGGTGCGTCAGCACGTAGTTGAAGTGGCCGGTCTGCACCGGGGTGCGCGGCATGTAGAGCGGCGCCGGCCGGTGGAGGTACGTGCTGCCGCCCACCCACGCCAGGTGCGCGTCCACGCGCAGGCCGCAGAGGTCCTCGCGCGCGTGGGCCGCCAGCAGCAGCCGGTTGATGGGGCCGAAGTCATCCCAGGCGCTGGACTGCTTGCGCTCCGGGTAGCTGCCGACGTCGCCCATGGTCAACGCGCCGGCGGTGGCGGCGGAGATGCCCACCGCGACGGCGACGCCCGCCACGCCCAGGCGGGTCAGGGACGGCGGCAGCCGCGTCAGCCCCAGCGCGATGAAGGCGCAGGCCGCGGGCATGATGGGCACCAGGAAGCGCAGCTCCTTGTGGGGCACCGCGAAGTGCAGGGCGAAGAAGCCGACCAGCACCGCCACCAGCGCCCACGCGCGCCGGGCGCTCAGCAGCAGCCCCGCCAGCAGCGCCAGCGTCACGCCGGGCATGGTGAGGAAGAGGTGGCGGAAGTAGTAGTCGGCGCCGGAGGTGCCCCAGCTGGCGCCGCGGTTCTCGACGATGTTGACGCGCCAGTAGACGAAGGCCGAGTGGAAGGCGCCGCCCAGCTTCGCGCCAGGCAGCCCGTGCCAGGCCAGCGCGTCGGTGGCGCCGAAGAGCAGCGCGCTGACGCCCAGCGCCGCCAGCACCTCCCGGAAGGGCCGCCACGCGCCGGTGCGCCAGGCGCGGAAGGCGAAGACGCCCAGCACCACCGCGCACACCACGCCGGACTGGAGCCGGAACAACACCGAGAGCCCCAGCAGCCCGCTCCCCAGCAGCCGCCCGCGGCGCCCCGCCGCCTCGTCGAAGACCAGCGCCAGGCCCCACACCAGCGCCACCGCGGCCAGGTTCTCGCTCATCGCGCGTGGAGAGAAGTACAGGGCCAGCGCGCAGAGGCTCCAGGTGGCCGCGGCCAGAGACGCCGGCAGCGCCTGCGCGCCGAAGGTGCGGGCCAGTCGGTAGGTGCCGCCGGCGGCCAACAGCGAGAGCGCGGAGAAGACCAGCTTGACGAGGTGGATGTACGTGGCCGGCGCGTCCGCGCCGACCAGCCGGCACAGCCACAGCCAGCCGGCGACGAAGGCGGGCGTGGCCCAGTGTCGCGCGCCCTCGAGGTACTCCCAGGCCTGCAGGCCGTAGCCGAAGACCAACCGGTGGGCCGGCTCGAAGGACTGGTAGATTTCGTCGGGCCAGTTGATGCCGTCGTCGGTGAAGACGGTGTGCGCGCGCAGCGCGAAGCCGAGCAGGCCCGAGGCCAGCAGCGTGAGGCGTGGAGGCCAGCCGGAGGAGGAGGACACGGGGTGGTGGGATTACGCCATTCTCCGCGCCCGTGCCCCCGTTGAATCGCGTCGCCGTCAGCGCGCGCGGCGGCGCGCCAGCAGCGTCACCAGCGGGAGCAGCGCGCCCAGGCCCACCGCGCAGCCAGCGCCGCCATCGGTGCCGGCGCCGCCGCCGGTGTTGCCGGTGCCCCCGCCGGTCGCCTGCGAGTCGGCAGGGGTGATGGTGGCGGTGGAGGTGCGGGAGACGCCGTTGAGCGTCGCGGTGACGGACAGCGTCCCCGCCTTCGTGGGGCTCCGCACCAGCACGTAGGTGCGCCTGTCGAAGTCGGCGGCGGTGAGCGTGAGGGTCTCGGTGAGGACGCCGCTCAGCGTCACCTCGACGGACTCGCTGCCCCGGAGGTCGGCGTTGATGAAGGCGGTGTTCTCGTTGCCCGCCTTCGAATCCGACAGCTGCACCCACGGCGGGATGACGAAGGTGCCGGTGTTGAGGTCGATGTAGCCGCCCTCGCCGAGGCGGTTGCCGCACTCGCAGGTCACGCTCTTCGCCTCGATGAAGTTCACCGTCCCCGCGTGGATGGCCTCGGAGGTGACCGTGGCCTGCCCGTCGGGGTCGAGGTCGTCGACGGGCGTGAGGCTGTAGCCGCTGCTCTCTTCCGGCTTGCTGGTGAAGTACGAGCGCGTGCCGCCGCGAATCTTGTAGTGCAGCGTGGGCGCCGCGGCGTCGCAGCTCAAGGAGCAGGTCAGCGCGAAGTCGACCTGCACCGAGGGCACGCCGAACTCGTTGAAGCTGGCGAAGCGGGCGCTCAGGGCGCCGCCGATTCTGGTCTGGGCGCTGGCCGCGAGCGAGGCGAGGAGCAGCATGGCGGAGAGGCATCGGGTCATGCCCGGGAGCCTAGCCGAGCGCGCGCCGGCGTCACGGGGCGCCGCGCAGGCTGAAGTAGCGTCCGGCGAGGTCGACGGAGTACGCCAGCTCCAGGGTGGGCCCGGCCGCGGCGACGAGGTGCTGTTGGTAGAGCAGCTGCCGCCCGGGCATGGTCGGAGGGCTCCAGGCCAGCGACTCGGTGGGCTCGAGAGAGCCGCCCAGCCGCCGCCACTCGAACACCGGGGGCAGGTGCACGCTGGCCTCCACGCGCGCGGTGGGCCACGACGCGCCGGGCAGGGCCACGCCGAGGCGCCCCGAGAGGTGGAAGACGCCGAGGTCGCGCTCGAGGGTCAGCTCCAGCGCCGCGGTCTTCTCGCCGGGGCGCGCGGGGCCCACCGCCCAGCTCACCTCGCGGCCCTCGGGCACCACCCGCGGCGCGCCGTTGATGCCCACCCGCGTCAGGGTCCACGCCTCGGGGAGCCGGAGCGTCAGGGGGTGCTCCCGGTCCAGCTCCAGCGCGTAGCGCACGGTGAGCCGCGCGCGGCCCTCGACGGTGCTGACCAGCTGGGCCTGGGCGGCGGAGATGACCGGCTCCATGGGGGCGCGCGCGACGACGGCCTGCGCTCGCCGCGCGGCCCGCGACTTCCAGCGGATGCTCCACGTGCCCTGCCGGGGCAGCAGCTCGGCGCCGTGCAGCAGCTCGTCCTGCTCGGCGTCGACCTCGAGACGAAGCACGCCGTCGCGCACGTCCGCGGCGCGCGTCAGCGTCGCGAGGTGCTGCGGCCCACCGCTCCCGGCGAGCGAGAAGCGGAGATCCAGGGTCCAGGTGCCCGCGGTCTTCGACACCAGCACCACCTCGCCGCCCTGCACGGCCACCAGCGCGCCCTCGACCTGGCTGGCGTCGGTCAGGGTGACGCCGGGGGTCAGCTTGAAGAGCGCCAGCCGGGTCCACCGCGAGGTGTCGATGACGCTGACCACCAGCTGCGCGGTGACCTCCACGCCGTCGCCGGTGACGCGGCCGGTGAGGCGCTGCCCGAGGACGGCGCCCCCCAGCGGCGGGGCGTCGGGCGTCCGGGGCTGGCCTTCGAGGAACTCCGAGAGCGGCAGGGTGACGGTGGCGTGGTCGGGTTGCGCGGCGAGCAACAGCGCGCAGAGCAGGGTGGCGGTCATGCTGTACCTCCGGGTGAGAGACGGTCAGAGAGGAGCGCGCGCACCTGCTGCTGGGTGATGAGCGCCATGGTGGCCAGCAGCGCCGCGAGCAGCTCGAGCGTGTAGATGAGGCCGGTGTAGCCGGGCAGCAGCACCGCCGCGGTGGGGACGACCTGCGTGGCGACCCAGGCGCCGACCAGCACGCGCAGCTTCTCTTCTGGGAACAGCCGCCCCAGGAAGAGCACCACCGCCGCCCCGAAGGCCGACATGGTGAGCGCCCAGGCCAGCACGAAGTGCATGAAGGCGCCGAGGTAGGCCAGGAGCACGAAGGTGAAGCCGAAGGCCGCCGCCGCCACGTAGCTCTCGGGCGCCGACAGCCGGCGCCGGTGCCGGAGCCCCAGCAGCGAGAGCGCCGCGAAGAAGGCCAGCGCGGGCACGAAGGCGCGGAAGGACATGGTGGCCACCAGCTCGTCGTATTTCTTCAGGGAGGGCAGCACGACGCCCAGCGCGACGCCGGACTCCAGCGAGGGGTAGCGCCAGGTGAGCGCCGCGCGACCGTCTCCGATGGAGCGCTCGCTCGCCGCCAGCACGTACGGCGGGTAGTCGATGTTGTCGCCGCCCTCGACGGCGATGTTCAGGGTGACGTCGCGCGCCGGCAGCGAGGGGTCGAGGCGGTAGACGAAGGACTCCAGGCCCCGCGCCCGGTAGCGGATGCGGAAGGTGGCGGCGCCGCCGACGGGCAGGCGTCCGGTCCACACCAGGCGGTTGCCCTGCTCGCCGAGGTCCAGCGGCGCGGGCACCTCGTTGACGGTGAAGGCCAGCTCCGAGAGCAGCACCTGGGACTTGTCGACCTCGATGGGGAAGACGAAGGCCACGTCGATGTCGTGCGGCTGCCCGTTCTCGGCGACGTAGGTGCCGTCGAAGGTGAAGTCGAAGCCCGAGAAGTAGGCGAGGCCGCGCTTGCGGTAGTTCATCTGCGCGTCGACCTGCACGTGCTGTCGGGCCAGGGCCTGCGGCGAGAGCTCGGTGAAGACGGTGCCGCTCTGCACCCAGCGCACCGAGGGCGCCGCCTGCTGCACCGGCGCGCCCCAGCGCGACTCCACCGCGTCGGCGACCTCGGTGTCGGCGAAGTCGGTGCGGGTCGACACCTGCCCGGCGATGACCAGGGTGGTGAAGAGCACGATGCCCAGCGAGCCGAGGAGGTTCTGCTTCCACAGCCAGGCGAGGCCGCGCCAGAAGGTGCCGGGCGCGGCGGGAGGATGAGGGGGAGCCGTCATGCCGGGCCCACATTCCAAGTCCCGTGCCAGTCAGCCGCTCCGGGGGGCGGCGCGCTGGCCGCGGCCCGTGGGCGACGGCGTCGTGGCTGGAGCGCCACGGGAGACAGGTCAGGAAGGCGCAACGCAGCGCGTCCTGGGGCACAATCACCGCCGTGCCCACCACGCCTCCCAGCCTGTCGATTCCCGTGTCCGCGCTGCTGGAGGACCAGCAGTACGACCTCAAGCTGGAGCTGCTGGCCGGCGCCGAGGGTCTGGAGCGGCAGATTTCGAGCTCCCGCATCCAGAAGCCGGGGTTGGCGCTCACCGGCTTCACCGAGCACCTGCACGCGGAGCGCATCCAGGTCTTCGGCAACACCGAAATCAGCTACCTCAACACGTTGACCGTCGACCAGCAGCGGCAGGTGGTGAGCACGCTCTTCGAGAACCGGCTGGCCTGCGTGGTGGTGACCAAGGGCCTCGAGGTGCCGGCGCCGCTCTTCGAGGGGTGTCAGGAGCACCGTCTCACGTTGATGCGCACGCCGCTCATCAGCTCGGCCTTCATCAGCCAGGTGCAGAGCTTCCTGGAGGAGGCGCTGACGGCCACCGGGCAGCTCCACGGCGTCCTGCTCGACGTGTTCGGGGTGGGGGTGCTGCTGCTGGGCAAGTCAGGCATCGGCAAGTCGGAGGTGGCGCTGGACCTGGTGATGCGCGGGCACCGGCTGGTGGCCGACGACCTGGTCAACCTCACCCGGCGCTCGGGCGCCGACGTGTACGGCCACGGGAACGACCTCATCCAGCACCACATGGAGATTCGTGGTCTGGGCATCCTCAACATCAAGGACCTCTTCGGCGTGGCCTCGGTGCGCGACCGCAAGAAAATCGAGCTCATCATCGAGCTGGTCGAGTGGCAGCCCAGCGCGGAGTACGACCGCCTCGGCCTCGACGAGAAGACCATGTCGCTGGTGGGGGTCGACACGCCGATGGCGGTGGTGCCGGTGCGGCCGGGCCGCAACATGACCACCATCGTGGAGGTGGCCGCGCGCAACCACCTGCTCAAGCTGCGCGGCCACCACTCGGCGCTGGAGTTCGCCGAGAAGCTCACGCGCGCCATCTCCCGGAGCGGCCCGCGATTGACGGCGCCGACGCCTTCGGGCACGTCGGGCATCCGCCGATGGAGCAACGAGGAGGAAGTGGAGTGAAGAGCATCCTCGTCATCACCGGCATGTCGGGCAGCGGGAAGACCACCGCGGTGCGCGCGCTCGAGGACGCCGGCTGGTTCTGCATCGACAACCTCCCGGCGCCGCTGCTGATGAAGGTGGCCGAGCTGGGCGAGACGAAGGACCACCTGGCCTTCGTGGTCGACGTGCGCGAGCAGCAGTTCCTCAAGGACGCGCCGCGGGTCATCGAGGAGGCGCGCCGGGCGGGGCACAAGGTCGACGTGCTGTTCCTCGACTCCTCCGACGAGGCGCTGGCGCGGCGCTACTCCGAGACGCGGCGCCGCCACCCGCTCTCGGGCACCAGCGGCGTGCTGGAGGGCATCGGGCGGGAGCGCGAGGCGCTGCGGCTCCTGCGCGATGGCGCCGAGCACGTGCTGGACACCTCCAACCTCACGGTGCACGAGCTGCGCCGGCAGGTCTCGGAGCGCTTCGGGGTGCACGCGCAGGGCCTCTCGCTGACGGTGGTGTCCTTCGGCTTCAAGTACGGCCCGCCCTCCAACGCCGACCTGATGCTCGACGTGCGCTTCATGCCCAACCCCTACTTCGTGCCGGAGCTCAAGGCGCTCACCGGCCGCGACGAGGCGGTGGCGCGCTACGTGTTGGACCGCCCCGACGCGGTGGAGTTCCTCGACAAGACCCTGGGGCTGCTGGAGTTCCTGCTCCCGCGCTACCAGAAGGAGGGCAAGAGCTACGTCACCCTGGCCATCGGCTGCACCGGCGGGAAGCACCGCAGCGTGGCCATCGCCCGGGAGCTGGTGAAGCGGCTCCAGCAGTCGGAGCTCGGCGCCACCGCGCAGCTGTGGGACCGTGACGTGGGCCGCGAGTAGGCGGTCAGGGCACGAGCGAGTCGAGGGCCTTGCGGATGGGCGCGAAGTCCTCGTCGCTCACCGGCGCCACGCCGTCGGCCAGGAAGGCCGCCTCGAGCGTCTCGCGTTTGGCCGCCTTCGCCGCGGCGAAGAGCGCGGCCGCCTTCTCGTCGGGGTAGCGCTGCGAGGCCACCAGCACGTCGTTGGGCACCTCCTGCGAGAAGGCGATGGCCTTGAGCGCCGTCGCCTTGCGCCCCAGCGCGTCGCGGCAACCGGAGATGCGGTCTCCGTCGGGCGGGTCATTGAAGGTGGCGCCCACGTCGTATTTCCCCGCGGCCACCGCGCTGCACACCGCGTCGTGGGAGCCGAGGAAGTCCTGGGTGTCGAAGGCCTGCACCGGGTTGATGCCCTCGGAGAGCAGCAGCGCGCGGGGCACGATGTAGCCCGACGCCGACGAGGTCGACCCACGCCACCTTGAGCGTGCCCTTGTGCTTCTTGAGCGAGGCCAGCGAGGTGAGGCGGCTCTTCCCGGGCACGAACAGCACCGCGCGGTAGGTGGCCTTGCCGCCGCGCATGGTGCGGAAGAGCAGCTTCGCCTTGCCGGCCGGCGCGCGGAGGTAGGCCAGCGGCCCCATCACCGCCAGCTGCACCTCGCCGGCGCCCAGCGCGAGGGCCAGGGCCTCCTGGTCTTTGTACACGCGGAAGCGGGCCTTCTCCTCGAGGGTGCCTTCGATGAAGCGCACCAGCGCCTCGCCCTGCTGCTTCGCGGTGTCTTCGTTGGTCGCCGCCACCACGCCCACCACCGTGGCCGGTGCAGCGAAGGTGAGCGAAGAGAGAAGGAGGGCCCCGAGGAGACTTCGTCGCATCGTCGCGCAAAGGTAGCGCAGAACCTTTGCGCGCTGGGGCCCGGCGTTGGTGCGCTGCGTCGTCGGTTCGAGGCTGGCGCGGCCGGCCGTTTTGCGCGACGAAGCGTCCCATGACCAGGACCTTCCTCTTGCTGGCGACCCTGTTCGCCGTGCAGGCCGGCGCCACGCCGCGGCTGCTCGACGACGCTCCCCGGAGCTTCACCTCCATCAGCCTGGCCTCCGCGGGCGAGCGGGCCGTCCCGGAGGGCATCTCCTTCGGCGAGCACTTCGGCAAGACGTCGGCGGTGGGTGTGGTGTCGGTGATGGCCACCTCCGCGCTGGCCGCGGGCATCGGCTCGCTGGGCATCTCGCTCTTCGGCGGGCCGCTGGTGGGGATGCTGCTCAACGCGCTGCTGCCGCCGCTCATCACCACCCTGATGGCGCAGTTCATCGGCAACTTCGACTCGCCGGGGCGCTTCGGCTTCTGGCTGCCGCTGCTGGGGGCCGTCGCCATCAACGTGGGGGCCTTCCTGCTCTCGTCCTTCGTCATCGGCGTGGCCTGGAGCAACCCCGCGGGCATCCTCGCCTACTCGTTGGTGACGGGCCTGTTGATGAGCTTCACCACCACCGGCCTCATGCACCTCACGCAGACGAAGCAGGCGGCGCCCACCATCACCAGCTTCGTGCCGGGCGTCACCGACACCGCGCTCATCCCCCTGGCGAAGGTGGCGCTGTGAAGGCGCTGCTCTTCTCGCTCCTGTCGTCCGCGGCGCTGGCGCAGACCCCGTGCCCCACGCGCGAGGCGTGGCCCACGCAGGGCTGGCCCGAGGCGCTGGTCGACACCTCGGCGAAGGCGACTCAGCTCGCGGCGCTGGAGGCCTACGCCTTCACGCTCACCGGTGACGACGCGGAGCGCACCGGGCTGCGCACCAACTCGGTGGTCATCATCCACGAGGGGAAGCTCAAGTATGAGAAGTACGCGCGCGGCTTCACCCGCGACAACCGGCACCTCTCGTGGAGCGTGGCCAAGAGCTATTCGAGCGCGCTCATCGGCACCGCGGTCAAAGAGGGGCTGGTGAAAATCGACGACTCCATCTGCGTGTACCTGCCGGAGTACGTCAACTCGCCGAAGTGCAGCATCCGGGTGAAGGACGCCATCACCTTCGCCACCGGCCTCGGCTGGCAGGAGGAGTACGAGGACGCGAGCTACCAGGCCTCCAGCGTCATCGCGATGTTGTACGGCATCGGGCACCGCGACCAGCTGCACCACGTGCTCTCGCACCGGCAGGCGGCGGAGCCGGGGAAGCAGTGGAACTACTCCACCGGCGACGCGCACCTCGCCGCGGCCGTCGCGCAGCGGGCCCTGGCGCAGCGCCACGGCCGCGACGCCTTCTGGAAGGTGCTCTTCGAGCCCATCGGCACGCCCAACGTGGTGTTCGAGGTCGACGCGAAGGGCACGCCGCTGGGCGGCTCGATGGTGTACGCGACGCCGCGCGACTTCGCGAAGTTCGGCTTCCTGTACCTCAACGACGGCTGCTGGAACGGCGAGCGGCTGGTGCCGGAGGGCTGGGTGAGCGCCTCCACCACCCCGTCGGAGACCTTCGTGCAGCACGCCCCCGAGGGCCAGAGCACGCCCTCGGGCTACAGCTGGTGGCTGAACATCGAGCGCCCTCCGCCCACGGTGAAGGAGCGGCCCTGGGCCGACGTGCCCAACGACGCCTTCTCGGCGAACGGCCACTGGGGTCAGTTCATCGTGGTGGTGCCCTCGTGGGACCTGGTGGTGGTGCGCACCGGTGACGACCGCGACTCGAGAATCGACCTGAACGAGCTGGCGAAGCTCAGCTACGAGGTGGTGCGATGAAGCGCCTGGTTCTGCTTGCCGCGCTGGCGCTGGGCGCCTGCGCCAACCCGCTGGGCGACCCGGCGACCTTCGACAACAACGACGTGGAGCTGGCGGTGGGCAACACCGCGCGCATGGGCTGCAGCTGCCTCTTCGTCATGAACATGGACGAGGCCTACTGCCGCGCGTGGGTGAAGGCCTCGCCGGACGTGGCGAAGATGAACATCGACTGGGCCGACAAGTCGGTGGAGTCCTCCGCCTTCTTGAGCTTCGCGGCGCGCGCGCGCCTGGTCGACGACAAGCGCGGCTGCGTGCTCGAGTAGCTCAGGGCGAGGGCGCCTGCTTCGCCAGGCGTCGTCCCCGGGCGTACAGCGCGTCGAGGGCCGCCGCCTCGCGCGCGGTGGCGCCGAAGCGCAGGGTCTCTCCCCGCACCTTGAGGGCCTCGAAGCCGAAGAGCTGCGGGCGCAGCGCGAAGGCCTCGTCGAGCACCGCCCCGGCGCGCTTCACCTCGCCGCGCTGCGCGAGGTCCTCCGCCAGCGCCAGCCGCGCCGCCCCGGCGTGGGGGTGCCAGCGCACCGCCGCCTCCGTCAGCGCCCGGGCCAGCCCGTGGTCCTTCGCGCGTCGGGCCCGCACCGCCAGCCGCGTCAGCTCGTCGACGAAGTCCGGGTGCACCGCCGCGTCGTCGAGCGGCGCCAGCAGGGCCA
>CALNBU010000395.1 GCA_937875615.1 uncultured Archangium sp. | reverse complement strand
GGCGCCGCGCAGGGCGGCGCGGTGCGCCTGCGCGAGGGCGCGGTCTTCGAGGCCCTCGGCTGCTCCTTCGTGAAGAACCGGGCGCTGGGGCCGGGCGACGTGGACGCGCCCGGGAGCGTCTTCTTCGTCGGCGGGAGCAGCACCCGCAGCGCGGCGCTCCGGCTGGTGAACTGCCTGGTCGCGCCCCTCGAAGCGGCGGAGGCGGTGTTGCAGCGCGGCCCCTTCGCCGAGGTCGCGGTGCACAGCTCGTGGGTGCCGGAGTCGATGCGGGCCTACGCGGGCCCCGACAGCAGGTGCGGTCCGGTGGCGCTGAGCCCCTCGCTGGCTCCGCTGACGCAGGGGGCGAACGCCGACGTCGCCGCGTGGGCGGCGGGCGCTTCGGTGACGCTCGATGGCCAGCCCCGCACCGCGGCGGTAGGGGCCTTCAACGTTCGCGCGCAGTGACGCTCACGCGGTGGCTCCCTCGCCAGTCTTCGTTCCACCTGTGGTGGGTCGAAGGCAGCGAAGAAGATGAAGCAGGCATGGTTGTTGTGCGGGCTGCTGCTCGCGTGTGAGTCCGCATCGGACGTCGACGATGCGTCCGGTGGTGGCGGCGGGACGCTGGCGGCGCAGACGGGAGGCGGCGGCGGGGCCGACGCTGAGGGCGGTGGCGCGGGAGGCGGCGGGTGTCGGGCGCTCGCCGCCTGGACCGAGGTGGTCAGCGCTGGCTACGGAGACGACTACGCCGCCGACGGTTGGCACACCAACTGGTTGGAGGCCGGCGCGGCGAGCGTGGAGAGCGCGGCGGGGAACGGCGACTACTTCGGCTACGAGGTGTGGCTCGACACCACCGCGCCGTCGTTGCCGCTCACCGGCGCGGTGGGCGGCGCGTACGCCACCTGCACGCACTGCGCGCTGGTGTACGAGGACTGCACCACCACCGACTGCGCGCGGTACTACCTGGGCCAGTCGGGCCAGGCGACGTTGACGGCCTTCACCGCGGGCGACGCGGGCAGCGTGGCGGTGACGTTGCGCGACGTCACCTTCGTGGAGTGGGACTTCGAGCAGGACGTCGCAGTCCCGGGCGGCGGGTGCCTGACGCTGGCGGCGCAGACGCTCGCCGGGGCGTGGTGACGAAACGTGGT
>CALNBU010000394.1 GCA_937875615.1 uncultured Archangium sp. | reverse complement strand
GCATCATCGCCGCGTCGGGCGTGAACACCGGCGTCGGCATCCGCGTGGTGGTCCCGCAGACCAGCAACTCGGCCACCACCTACCAGAGCGCGGCGGGCGTTCCGGTGAAGGGCATCGTGCCCGGCTCGCTGTTGTCGGTCACGATCCGTCAGTCGCCTCCGTGATCGTCGCGGGTGCGCTGCTTTCCCTGGCTCTGGCCGCCGTTGAAGTGCGGCTGGAGCCGGGTGTGGCCCGCCCCGGTGACGTGGTGTTGATTGAAGTCATTGGCAGTACCGAAGCTCCGACGGGCCGCCTGGGTCCGTCGGAGCTTGTTTTTTTGCCGTACAACGGCCGTTGGCTCGCCCTGGAGGGCCTGTCGGTCGAGCTGAAACCCCAGAGCCGTGTGCTTCAGGTCATGGCAGGTGATGAGCAGGTCGACGGCGCGCTGGAGATCGCGCCGGAGCGCTTCCGCCGTCGCCAGCTCACCGTGAGCAAGCGCTTCACCAGCATTTCCAAGAAGGACCAGCGGCGCTCCAAGGCCGACCAGCGAGCCTTCAAGGCCGCGACCGATGTGGACTTCGAGCCCTGGACCTTCGACGCCGACTTCGCCTGGCCGAGGAACGCGGAGGTCTCAGCCCCCTTCGGAGATCTGCGCCTCTTCAACGGGAAGAAGAAGAGCCAACACATGGGCACCGACGTCAACGGAGAGACGGGAGATCCCATCTACGCCGCCAACGACGGCGAGGTGACCATGGTCCGCGACTGCTTCGCCTCCGGCGGCACGGTGCTGCTGCACCACGGAGGGCGCCTCTTCACCGCCTACTTCCACCTCTCCGCCTTCGACGTGAAGCCCGGGCAACGCGTGCGCCGGGGCCAGTTGATCGGCCGCGTGGGGAGCAGCGGGCGCGTCACCGGTCCACACCTGCACTTCGGCGTGAAGCTCGACGGACGCTGGGTCAACGCCGAGAGCCTGCTGGGCCTCGACCTCAGCGCGCCGTGACGCCCCTCAGGTAGGTCTCCACCACCTGCTCCTGCGCGCGGGCGATGGCCGCTTCGTCGCGCTTGTCGAGCAACCCCATCACGAACGTCGTCAGGCCCATCTCGATGGCGCCGAAGAGCATGGTGGCGCACAACACCGGCTCCAGCTGCGCCGGGAGCTCTCCCCGCTGCTGCGCCGCCTTGAACATGTTCGCGGCGGCGAGGATCACCTGGGAGAACGCCCCGCCTCGATTGACGGAGCCCCCAGCCGGGCTGCGGCCCACCTCGAGGATCAACACCTTCACCGCGCGGGGATCTCTCCGGTACGCCTCGAAGGCCACCCCGACGATGCCGCGCACCCGCGCCGTGATGTGCTCCTCGCGATCGATCTCCGCCTGCACCAGCTTGAGGAAGCCCTTCCAGCCCGTCGCGAAGACCGACTCGAGCAGCTCATCCTTGTTCTTGAAGTAGTGGTAGACGAGGCCGTAGGCGACCTGCGCCTCTTTGGCGACGTCCTGGATGCGGCACCCGGTGTAGCCCTTGCGGGAGAACACCTCGACCGCCGCCCGGAGAATGAGCTCCCTGCGATCGTCGACCGACGCCCTGCGGACGCCCTGCTTCTTCGCCTTCACCGCCACGTTGGCTTCACCCTCCGCGCCGTTGATTCAGGAATCAGCGCGGAGAGAACGTAGCCGAATGCGCACCGCCGGCAAGGCGCTACTCGATGGAGCCCCGAATGGAGGTCACCGGGATCCGCATCAGGAAGCCCTCGCGGGGCGACGACGTGTAGAGACACTCCACGCTGGCCGAGAAGCCCACGCCTCCGGCACGGAAGGGGATCTGATCGATGGGCTTGGCCGAAGGGTCGCGCACGTCGGAGACCTGAATGCGGACGAACTGATCGGAGGGGTACGTAAAGGCGCGCCCCGCCGCGTTCAAGGTGGTCACCCTCACCGGCGAGTTCTCCGACTCCGCCACCGCGCAGGTATCTCCGTCGGCGTTGCGGGCGATGGGGTTGAACCAGGGGTCGGAGATGTAGAACGCGAGCTGCACCGGTCCCAGCGAGGCCCGGCCGAGCGCCTGCGCGCAGTAGAACTGCACGCCACCGTCTGGCAACTCGAACACCGGCAGGCCGCCGTCCGGCAGGCGGGGGCAGTCCATGTCGATGACGTCACCCGGACAGTCACCCGGCACCAGACACGAGGCCGGCGAGAACACCGGGATGTGCCCCGGCACACCCGGCACCGCCGACTCCACGTCCTCTCGAATCGGCATGCCCGTCCAGAGGATGCGCTCCTGGCGCCAGATGAAGGTGTTGGCGTCCCACTCGCCGTTCTTGCCGGTCCACTTGAGATCGTTGTTGGCGTCGATGAACAGCTCCCCGACGTCCCAGGTCCCGTTGTCGTTGGCGTCGACGAAGGGCTCGGTGAGATCATCGAACGGCTCGCCCTGGTCCCACACGCCGTTGTTGTTGCTGTCGGTGAAGCCCTCTTCGCCCGAGGTGACCGCGATCATGGTCACCAGGTTGTCGCGCCGGTTGTTGACGTTGCGCTGACCGTCGGGCGCGAGCCTGATGGGGTCGGGCCGCTGGGGCTCGTTCATGTCGTAGATCCCGCCCGGAGGGACGCCCAGCGTGGGGTCCGAGCGCCAGTTGAACGGGTGCATCCACAGCGGGGCGAGGTATTCGCCGGTGTGCGTGGCGTCGTTCTGGGGCGACCAGGAGAACTGGCCAGGGGGGACGTCGAGCGGCAGCGGATACGAGGTCTTGTAGGTGACGGTCGCGTCACCCACCAGGTTGGAGAGCGAGATGCTGGTGGGCCCGATGGTCCCGGCCTCGGTCAGGAACGAGACCAGCGCGTTCTCTACCCCGTCGCCGTTCCGGTCGCCGACGTGCGCGGTGCAGTCCACCGAGGAGCCGGCGATGAGGTAGCGCGACTGATCGTACGCGCCGATGGCGTGCACGCCGCCAGTCCCGTTGCCGCCGAAGGGACCGCACTGGAAGGTGAGCTGCCGGCCGCTGGGCACCGTGCCCGCGAAGGTGATGGGCGGTGAGCGCACGGTCTTGTCACCCGCGCTGGCCACCACGATGACCGAGTTCACCCGAGACGACGCGACGAGCTGCGTTTCCGCGTAGCCGCTCCCCACCAGGGAGTCCGCGCGCGCCGGAAGGATTTTGACGCCCTCATTTGCGGCGTCGAGGCTGAACTCCACCGGCGCACCGGCCAGCGGCACCCCGCGGGGGTCCAGGAGGCGGAAACGGACGGTGGCGACGTCGCCGATGCGAGGCCTCGCAGGGAGCACCTCCACGAACTCGATCACCGCCACACCTGCGCCATCACCACACTGAGTGAGCGTGAGCGCAGAGAGGGCCATCAACAGGCGTAGGCGTAGACGCATCGTTTCGACTCCCCAAACTCGATTGAAAAGAAAAGGCGCGTGAATCTTCGAAGCCACGGTCTCGGAAGGCAAGCGTTACCGACGTATGCCCACACTCCCGAAACCCGCCACGGTGACGTTGAAGCTGAAGAGCGGGACCACCGGGCGGGGCACCATCGGCTGCGTCACCACCAGCTCCGCCCGCCAGCAGTCACAGGCCGGCGCGAAGCCCACGCCCACCGCGTGCTGCTGGAGCGTCATCCGCGGATCCCCTGCGGGATCATCGGCCGGCCGGTGCTCGCCCAGCAGCACGTCGTAGCGCAGCGAGAGCGGCCCGAACTTCCACCACAGCCCTCCCGCGAGCTGCTGCACCCGCGTCGCCGAGGTGTAGCCGCGGTCCACCAGGAACAGCAGGTCCAGGGGCTGCCGGGAGCGCATGGTGCCCTCCATCAACACGTTCTCGTAGCCCACGTAGCCCCCGCGACCCCGGCCGTCGTCCAACTGCACCCGCGCCGAGGCCCGCGT
>CALNBU010000393.1 GCA_937875615.1 uncultured Archangium sp. | reverse complement strand
TCAGCCGCGCCGGCCAGTTCCTGGTCATCGGCTTCGGCATCATCGCGGTGCTCTCGCTGCTCGGCTACCAGGTCGGGAACGTGCTCGCCGGCCTCGGCATCGGCGGCATCGCCCTGGCGCTGGGCGCGCAGAAGACCCTCGAGAACGTCTTCGGGGCCTTCGCGCTCGCCATCGACCAGCCCATGCGCGAGGGCGACTTCGTGATGGTCGACGGCACGGTGATGGGCACCGTGGAGCGCATCGGCCTGCGCAGCACGCAGGTGCGCACCCTCGACCGGACGGTGGTGACCATCCCCAACGGGAAGCTCTCCGACATGCGCCTCGAGAACTACGCCGAGCGCGACCGCTTCCGCCTGCTCACGGTGTTGACCCTGCGCGCCGGCACCACCGCGGAGCAGCTCGAGGCGGTGCTGATGGGCTTCCGCGAAATACTCCGCGCCGAGGAGAAGCTGTGGTCCGACTACGCCTCGGTGCGCCTGATGGCCCTCAACAACGGGGCCTTCGACGTGGAGGTGCTGGCCTGGCTCAACGCCACCGACATGGACGAGTTCCGCGTCATCCGTGAGCGGGTGCTGCTGGGCTTCGTGCGCTGCGTGGAGCAGGCCGGCACCCGCTTCGCCCTCCCCGCCCAGGCGGTGGAGCTGCGCACCGCGCCGTCCGAGCCGGGCCCCGTGAAGGAAATGTGAAGCGCGGCGACGGCGGCGCCGCCCCGCCTGCCCCTGCTCTCAGACGCCACCACATTTCCCCCGGCGTCGAGGAGCCCACATGTCGCGCATCTCGTCTGGTTTCAACGCCACCAACACCCTGCTGCAGAATCAGCTGTCCCGCCTCGAAGCAACGCAGCCGCTGCGGCGCCCGGAAGAGCAGGCGTCGCTCAGCAGCTTCGCCGGCGACACCTCCGCGCGCCCGGCCTTCGTCGAAGACCTCGCGAGCGCCCTCGACCTCTCCGTCGAAGAGGTGGACGCGGCGCTGCGCAGCGGCCGCTCCATCAGCGAGCTGGCCGAGGCGCAGGACGTGCCCCTGGAGACCGTCAGCGACGCCATCGCCCGCGGCCTGCAGGCCCGCCTGGGCAACGTCTCGGACGAGCAGGCCGCCCGCATCGCGGAGAACCTCATCGACCGGCAGCCGCCGCCGCCACCTCCCACGCCCAGCGCGCCGCCCTTCCTCGACGCCGCCGCCCAGGCGCTGGGCCTCGACGCCGACACCCTCGCCCAACGCCTGGAGGCCGGCGAGACGCTGGCCAGCATCGCCGCCGGGCAGAACCTCGACACCTCCGCGCTGCGCGAGGCCCTCGCCGAAGACTTTCAGGCGCGCACCGGCGTGACCGCCGAGCAGGCGGCCCGGGTGGCGGAGCAGCTGGTGGAGGGGCGTCGCCCGCTCAACGGCTTCA
>CALNBU010000392.1 GCA_937875615.1 uncultured Archangium sp. | reverse complement strand
CGGTGGGGCGCTGCTGGTGGTGGGGCTGGGCCTGGGTGGGGCGTTGGCCATCACCGAGTACGTCCGGCAGACGGTGGAGGAGGCGGTGGTGATGTCCGCCGCGATGCAGGTGCGCGAGGCGCCGCGGGACGAGGCGAAGGTGTCGTTCGAGGTGCACGCGGGCCTCAAGGTGCGCGTCATGGAGCGCAGCGGGCGCTTCGTGCGCATCCGCCTGCCCAACGCGCTCGAGGGGTGGACCGACAAGGAAGGCCTGGTGCAGCTGTGATCGAAGTCTCCAACGTGGTGAAGGTGTACCAGCGCGGCAAGACGGTGGTGCGCGCGCTCGACGGCGTGTCGCTGTCGGTGCCGAAGGGCCAGTTCCTCTCGGTGATGGGCACCTCGGGCTCGGGCAAGTCCACGCTGCTCAACCTGCTGGGCGCGCTCGACGTGCCCACCAGCGGCGCGCTGCGCATCGACGGGCAGGAAATCTCCCGCTTTCCCGACGACGCGCTCTCGCGCTTCCGGAGAGACCGCCTGGGCTTCATCTTTCAGTTCTTCAACCTGCTCCCCACGCTCAGCGCGGTCGAGAACGTCATTCTCCCGGAGCTGTTGTCGGGGAAGCCGCGCGCGCAGCTCGAGCCGAAGGCGGTGGCGCTGCTGGAGCAGTTCGGCCTCTCGGGGCGCGGGCAGCACCGGCCCGACGAGCTGTCGGGCGGAGAGATGCAGCGGGTGGCGGTGGCGCGCGCGCTGCTCTCGGAGCCGGCACTGCTGCTGGCCGACGAGCCCACCGGAAACCTGGACTCGAAGACCGGCGCGGCGGTGCTCCAGCTCATCCGCGAGGCGACCCGTCAACGGGGGCTGACGGTGGTGATGGTGACGCACGACCCGAAGGCGGCGGAGGTGGGCGACCGGCTGGTGCGCCTCGCCGACGGGAACATCGTGGGCGACGAGCTGGTGCGCTCCGCAGCGTGACGAAGTCGCGCGAGTTGTGTATGTGCGCCGCACCTCTCGGGGAGTCGTAGGAAGTGCCAGTGGTCCGTATCGAAGCAGACGTCGGTAAGAACAGACTCCGCATCACGCTGAGCGGAAAGCCCTCCGAAGCGGACGCCGCGGCGACCTACGAGAAGCTCGACGCCGAGCTGGCGCGGCTCCGGCCGCCCATCGACGTGCTCTCGGACATCCGCGGGCTCGAGGAGCTGGGGCCGGAGCTGGTGGAGCAGTTCAAGTCCTTCGGCCGGCGGCTGGGCCGCTTCGGCGTGCGGCGCTCGGTGCGCATCGTCGGCCGCAGCGCGCAGGCGGCGGTGCACATGGAGCGCCTGGCCAGACACCTCAAGGGCCACGCCGCGCACCTCGCCTTCTCCGAGGCCGAGGCCGAGGCCGCCTTCTCGAAGTAGCCGCGTGAGCCGCCGGGCGCGGCGCGTTGGAGAAGCCCGAGCGCCGGTGACGTTCTTCCGCTAAGGGAGCCTCCGCTTGTTCCCGCTGCTTCGGCTCGTCTCTCTTCGTCATGTCTTCGGGGCGCCGCTGCGCTCGCTGTTGACGTTGGTGGGAGTCAGCGTGGGGGTGGCCACGCTGGTGGGCATCGCCGCCATCAACCGCTCGGTGATGGACTCCTTCCGTTCGACCATCGACACGGTGGCGGGCAAGGCGGACCTCACCCTGGGCGCCGACGGCGTCGGCATGCCCGAGGCGCTGCTCGACGCGGTGCGCGGCGTGCCCGGCGTGTTGCACGCGTCCGGTGGCGTGGACGTCATCGCGCCCATCAAGGGGCGCCCGGGAGAGAACCTCTACATCCTCGGCGTGGACCTCCTCGACGACGGCTACTTCCGCGTCTACGAGGGCGTGGACACCGACGTGGGGAAGCTGGCGGACGACCTGGAGTTCCTCAACTCCACCGACCGGCTGCTGCTCTCCGACCGCTACGCTCGCGAGCACCAGCTCCAGACGGGCGACACCCTGGAGCTGACCACGCCCAGCGGCGCGCAGCCCTTCGTGGTGCACGGCATCCTCAAGGAGCAGGGGCCGCTCAAGGCCTTCGGCGGCGCGGTGGCGGTGATGTTCTTCGGCTCGCTGCAGGAGGCCTTCAGCCGCGGCCGCACGCTCTCGCGCATCGACGTGGCCATCGACCCGGCGGTGGGCCTGGACGAGATGAAGGCGCGGCTCCAGCGGGTGGTGGGCAGCACGGTGGAGGTGGAGTCGCCCAACCGCCGCGGGCAGTCGGTGCAGACCATGGTGCGCAGCTTCCAGCTGGGCCTCAACCTGGGCTCGGCGGTGGCGCTGCTGGTGGGGGTGTTCCTCGTCTACAACACGGTGTCGATCAGCGTGGTGCAGCGCCGTCGGGAGATCGGCACCTTGCGCGCGCTGGGCGCGACCCGCCAGCGCATCCGCGCGCTCTTCGCGTTGGAGGCCGCGGTGTTTGGCCTGGTGGGCAGCGTCATCGGCCTGCCGCTGGGCATCCTCATCGGGCGGGCGGCCATCGGCACGGTGCAGAGCTCGATCTCCGAGATCTACACCCGGGTCAACGTGGGCGACGTGCGGCTGAGCGCCACCGAGATCTCCGTGGGGCTGGGCATGGGCGTGCTGGGCA
>CALNBU010000391.1 GCA_937875615.1 uncultured Archangium sp. | reverse complement strand
TGCTTCACGTCGGCCAGCTTCAGCGCACGCACTGCGTGTTCGACACGCTTGCGCACGACGAACAGCTTGCGTTCGAAGGCCGAGGGCACGCAGCGGCGCCGCGCGATGTAGATCTGCCGCATCACCGGCAGCACGCCCCGCGCCACGGGGCCCAGCTGCTCGGGGTCCACCGGGACGTCGCGCCAGCCCAACAGCCGCTGATCCTCCTGCTGCACCACCTCGGCGAACATGCGCTCGACCTCGGCGCGCGCGAAGGGGTCGACCGGGAGAAAGACCTGCCCCACGCCGTAGCAGCGCCGTCGCGGCATATCGAAGCCGAGCCGCAACCCCTCCCGCTTGAAGAAGCGGTGCGGCAGCTGGAGCAGGATGCCCGCCCCGTCGCCGGTGAGCGGATCCGCGCCGGTGGCCGCCCGGTGCGCCATGCGCTTGAGCACCTCCAGCGCCTGGTCGACGATGTCGCGCGACTTGACGCCCTTGATGTGCGCGACGAAGCCCACACCGCAGCTGTCCTTCTCCGTCGAGGGCTCGTAGAGGCCGTGGGCCATGGGAGGGCTCCTTTGCAATCGCGGCACATGACGCACCGCATCGCGAATCGTAGGGCACTTTGGCGCCCCGTGTCAGAGCCGATTTACCGAGTCGCAGGAACGGCGCGCGCGCCGGAGGTTCAACGGATGCCCGGGAACAGGCTGTCGGCGGCGGCGGGGGCCTGCACCGTCCCCTCGGCCACCGCCCGCTCCACCTTCGCCAGCGCGACCTCGACTGCGGGGTCGGCGCGGAACTGCTGCTCCAGCCGCTCGCGGATGAGCGCCCACAGCCAGTCCCGCTGCTGCTCCGCCCGCTGCGCGCGCAGCCGACCGGTCTTCTCCAGCATGGCGCGGTGGGACTCCAGCAGCGCCCACAGCTCGTCGAGGCCCTCTCCGGTGAGGCCCGACATGGTCACCACCCGGGTCCTCCACTCCGGAGTGCGGGGGGCGAGGTAGCGCAGCGCCGACGTGAGATCTCCCAGCGCCAGCCGCGCGCGATCGGCGTTGTCGCCGTCGGCCTTGTTCACCGCGATGACGTCGGCGAGCTCGAGGATGCCCTTCTTGATGCCCTGCAGCTCGTCGCCGCTCCCGGGGAGCAGCAACACCAGGAAGGTGTCCACCATCTGCGCCACCGTGGTCTCGCCCTGCCCCACGCCCACCGTCTCCACCAGCACCACGTCGAAG
>CALNBU010000390.1 GCA_937875615.1 uncultured Archangium sp. | reverse complement strand
GGGCGCGGCCGACCTGCGGCACCTGGCGGTGGCCGCGGCGTGGCGCGGTGGGGAGGTGTCTCGTGCGCTGCTCGACGCCGCGGAGCGTTGGGCCCGGGCGCAGGGCTGTCGCCACGTCTGTCTGCACGTCCGGCAGGGAGTCCCCGGCGTGGCGCGGCTCTACCTGGGGCGCGGCTACGTGCGCGCGCCCGAAGGAGACCTGGACCGACGCCCGGAGGTGTTGCTCGACGCCTACGTGTTGTCGCTGCGTTGACGTCAGCCCAGCAGCGCTTCGAGCGCCCCCGGCGCCGCCAGCGATGAGAAGGCCCAGGTGGCGCCGGCCGCGCGCAGCGCCTCGAGCGGGGTGCCGCCGGTGGCGACGGCCAGACACGCCGCCCCGATGGCCTGCGCGGCGTGCACGTCGCGGGTGGTGTCTCCCACCACCAGCACCCGTGCCCTGGCCAACGGCACACCCAGGTGCGCGGCGCCGCGCTGCGCGCCGCGGAGAACGAGCTCCGGCCTCGCCTCGGCGTCGTCCCCGAAGCCTCCGAAGGCGAAGGCCTCGACCAGGTCTGCCCGCTGGAGCTTGAGGCGCGCGCCCTCCCGGACGTTGCCGGTGCCGAGGCCCACCGCGAAGCCGCGCGCCGTCGCCGCGGCCACCGCCTCCCGGGCGCCGGCGTGCACCACGTAGCGCGCCTCGGGGAGCTGCCCGAGCTCCTCGCGGAGCGCCTCGAGGTAGCGGGCCAACAGCGCCCCGATGCGCTCGTCGTGAGCGGTGACCCCGATGGCCGTCAGCCCCTGCCGGGCGATGGTCTGGTCGGTCATCCCGTCGAAGCTGAAGGCGTCGCAGGCGTCCGGGCGGTCGTGCAGCGCTCCGAAGGCGCGCGCGATGGCGCGCCGGCCGGCGCCGCCGCACGACACCAGCGTTCCGTCGAGGTCGAAGAGGACGATGGTCGGCGTCACGCGCGGTGCTTGCGGCGCCGGAGCACGAGGAGCCCCAGCAGCGGCCAGCTCAACGTCACCAGCGAGCTGCAACCACAGCCCCGGTCGATGGCCTCGTGGTCGACGACGCCCTCCGGTCCGACCGCGGGGAGCGTCTCGGTGGTGCCGCCGTCGAGGGGGGCACCGCCGTCCGTGGGCGTGCCGCCGTCAGGCAGCAGCACCTGGCAGCCGGTGAGCGGCTCGAAGGTGACGTTGAGCTCGGTGAAGGTGGCGCCGCCGCCGGTGGCGGCGATGGCCACGTACACGTCTGTGCCGCAGGGGCTGTTCACCGGCACCGGCGTGGCCGCGTTCCAGGTCACGGTCTGCTCCGCGTCGTTGCTCAACGCGCTGCCGGAGCGGGTGAAGGAGACAGGGCCGCCCTGCCTGGTGAGCACCCGGACGTCGGGCGCCTGCCCGGGCGTACCGGGGATCGCGCCGCCGCCGCCCTGCAGTGAGCCGGTGACGCGCACGCTCGCCACGCCCGCCGCGCCCGGGATGCGGAACTGGAGGGGGCCCGGCACCAGCGAGCTGCCCAGCGACGGGATGCCGAAGTAGGTGCGCGGCAGCGCGTCGGAGCCCACGTCGATGGACTTGGTGCAGCCCACCACGCCGCGCGCCTCGAAGATGGCGGTCAGCTGGGCGGCGGCGTCGGGGATGCCCGGGAAGGCGTCGGCGGCGCGCGCGCTCATGGCCGCCGCCATGTCCGCGAAGTTGGCGTCGGGGTCGATGGACACCAGCATGGCGTAGAACGCGGCGTCGAACGTGGCGCCCTGGTCGCTGCCCGCGAAGACGGTGGTGCGGGCCTGCCACAGCGCCTCGGCGACGTGCATGGCGTCCTGGTGGACCTCGCCCCACAGCACCTGCGGGCAGCGGTTCTGGTTGCCGAGGTTGCGCAGGTAGGAGTCGGTGCTGACGCCGGGCAGCGACTGTCCGGCGGTGGCGCGCGGGCCGAAGTAGGGGCCCACCGCCGGCTCGTTGTTGAAGGCCGCGGCGATGTAGTCGGCGAAGGCCTCGTGCAGCGCGCCCGACTCATTGTTGGCGGAGTGCGCGTCGACGGCCACCTGGTCGAGGCCCAGCTCCGCGGTGGCGTGCACCACGCCGTGGCCGAACTCGTGCTGGATGACCGTGGCGTCGTAGGCCGCGTCGGCGTTGTTGCCCTGGAAGATGAGCAGCGTGTCGGCGCCGGTGTCGAAGCCGGAGATGGGCAGCTGCGAGAACTGCTCGCGCGGCATGAAGGCCGCGTTGTCGATGCGCATCAGCGTGTCGGCGCGGCAGGGACCGGCGAAGAGGCAGCCGGGGATCTGCGACTGCACCTCCTCGAAGTTGGGGAACATGGCGTTGACCCACACCGCCGGGCGCTCGTGGCGCATGGCGAAGGGGGTGCCGCCCACGCCCGCGGGAGAGACCGAGAGCGCGCGCACCCAGTCGTAGACCTGATTCACGTGGTAGAAGGCGTGCACCTCGGCGAACTCGTCGGAGTTGGCCGGATCAGTGGCCTCCACCGCCGCGCGGTTGGTCGGCGGGTCGACGGGCGCATAGACGAAGTCGCCGGTGGGGTTGGTGAGGTTCGAGGCCCGGCGCTGGCGGTCGCAGGTCACCACGTCGTAGTTGATGTTCAGCCCGGCCCCGAGGGACAGCTGCCCCTGCACGCGCTTGCCGGGGGCGCCGGCGTCGCAGTCGGCGGTGGGGCAGCAGTTGTACATCATCAGCTGAGTGCCGCAGAGGTGGCCTCCGTCGTTGGCGACGGTGCCGAAGCCTCCATCGGGCAGCGACACGTCACAGATGTCGCCCAGCATCGAGCCGCCGTCGCCGTGGACCAGCTGGCGGTTCACCAACGGGGTCACCCCCACGCCCGCGTCGAGGCCGCCGGGGCTGATGGGGTACACCTGCGTGTCGAGCGACTGACGGTAGACGCGGTCTTGGACGAAGAGCGTCTGGCCGGTGGTGGTGTCGAGCCCGACGTACCAGTTCCGCCGCAGGTCGAGCGTGGGCACGTGGGTGAGGAAGCCGCTGTGGAGCTCGGTCCCGACCAGGAAGTAGTACGGGCGGG
>CALNBU010000389.1 GCA_937875615.1 uncultured Archangium sp. | reverse complement strand
AGCGGGGTGGCGAGCGCCGCCGAGGCCGCGGCGGTGCGCGACGGGGCGCTCCTCCGCGCCGCGGGGCTGGTCATCTGCCGGCAACGTCCGGGCACCGCGTCGGGCGTCACCTTCATGACCCTCGAGGACGAGACGGGGCTCCTCAACCTCGTGGTGTGGCGCGACGTCTTCGAGGCCTGGTCGGTGTTGGCGCGCACCCGCTCGTTCCTGGGCGTGGAGGGCGCCGTCCAGAAGGACGACGGCGTGCTGCACGTGGTGGCGAAGCGCTTCTTCGCGCCGCTCGACGGCCGCGCGCCGGCGCACGTCAGCAGCCGCGACTTCCGCTGAGGGGCGAAAAGCTGGCCTCCGGGAGTGGTCCGCGCTCAGATTTCAGGGGTGCTGACACGCAGGTCGAAGGAGGCGCCCGAGTGAGTCTGTTCGGCTTCGCAGATCTCCACTGCCACCCCATGTCGCACCTGGGCTTCGGCGGCGCGACCATCGCCCCCAGCGGCCGACGCTTCTTCTTCGGGCTCCTCGACAACGGCGTCTCGGCCACGCCGGACCCCGGCTACGCGCTGCCATGTTGTCGCCCGGCGCACATGGTCAACCTGCTGCTCCCGCTGTTGGTCGATCAGGCCCACGGGCAGGGGCGCGGCTACCCGGAGTTCGACTGGCCCACGCACCGCACCATCCTCCACCAGCAGATGTACTTCGAGTGGATGAAGCGCGCCTGGCAGGGCGGGCTGCGGCTGATGTGCGCGCTGGCGGTGCACAACAAGTTGATGGCGTGGATGTACGACTACCCCACCGGCACGGATCTGGGCGACACCGCCGCGGTGCGCGCGCAGCTCACGGCGATGAAGCGCTTCGCCGGGCGCCATCACGCGTGGATGCAGATCGTCACCAGCTCCGACGAGGCGCGGGCCTGCATCGCCGCCGGTCGCCTGGCGGTGGTGTTGGGCACCGAGGTCGACTCGCTGGGGGAGCTGCGCTCCGAGGGCGACGCCACGCCCGGGGCCGTCGACGCGCTGCTCAGTCAACTGCACGCCGACGGGGTGCGCGCCATCACGCCCATTCATCTGGCGAACAACGCCTTCGGCGGCTGCGCCATCTACGATGATCTCTTCAACCTCTCGAACCACTTCCTCGGCCAGGACTCGAAGCACCGGTTCTTCCGGGTGCGCGGCGGCGCGCTGAACAACGGGGTGGAGTACCGGCTCGGGTTGGCCTCGGGCTCAACGGTGATCCGCAACGCGTACCTCAACTACGTGCGCCGCCGGCCCCGACCAGGCGCGGTGGAGCTCGAGTTCCCCGACTACGGCGCGGCCAACCCGTCGGCCAGCTGCAACGAGGTGGGCCTCACGGGCGCGGGGCAGCGCTTCCTCAAGGGCATGATGAAGCGGGGGATGCTGATCGACACGGATCACATGAGCGAGTTGGCGCGCGACGCGGCGCTCACCCTCGCCGAGGCCCACGCGTTCCCCGTGTATTCGAGTCACAGCACGCTGCGGGAGCTGGCTCTGAGCCGCGCGGAGAGCGCGCCCAGCTCGCTGTGGGGGTGCGCGCACGAGGGCATGCTGACGCTCCGGCAGCTGGAGCGGATCCGCGAGCTGGGCGGGCTGGTGGCCCCGATGACCAACATGGGCCCCACCAGATCTCACCGTGGGTTGCCCGCCACGCCGCAGGCGTACCGCGAAGACGACACCTCGCTCTCGTGGATGAACGGCTACGCCTACGCGGTGGAGAAGATGGCCGGGAAGGGCGGGGTGGCGCTGGGCACCGACTTCAACGGCTTCGCCCGGCAGCCGGGGCCGCGCTTCGTGAAGGGCCGCGCGCCCGCGGGGCCGGTGACGGGGGTGACCTACGACGCGGATCGCCCGGTCTACACCCTGGGCTCGAAGCGCTTCGACTTCAACGAGATGGGCCTCGCGCACTACGGCCTGCTCCCCGACTTCCTCTCCGACGCGGAGGTGGTGCTGCAGCGGCCAGCGCTGGAGACGCTCTACCGGTCGGCGGAGGCCTACTGCGACATGTGGAAGCGGTGCGAGGAGCGCGCGCAGGCGTTGGGCGGCATCGCATGAGCTGGTTGGTGTTGGTGCTGTCGCTGGCGCAGCTCCCGGTGGAGGGCGGCGGAGAAGACGCGGCCGACGACGGCACGCGCATCGGGGTGCTGCACGCGGCGGTGGCCGCCGGCGTGACGCCGTCGGGGGCGGCGCCGGTCGTCGACCTCCGCGTGGTCGGCCTGGCGCGGCAGATCTCCGGCGCGGAGGTCAACCTGGTCACGCTGGCCTTCGCCGGGAGCGCGCAGCCTCGCTTTGGGGTGCAGCTCGCGGACTTCCAGGAGATCATCTTCGGCTCGCTGGGAGACCGACTGTGCGCGCCGCCGGTGTTCTTCGTGGGCGCGCTGTGCAGTCCGCGGAGCGGAGTGGTGGGGGTGGGCGCCACGCTGCTCGACGTGGACACCGCCATCGGCGTGGGTACCAACCTGAGGCTGGTCGACGCCAACGTCCGGGTGACGTTGCCCTCCTTCGCCTACGGAGATCGCTACCAGACCTTCCGCGTCTCGCTCGCGGCGGGGGCGTCGCTCGACTACGCGGCCTCGACGTGGCTCGGGCGCGGCGCTGTCGGCGTCGACGCGCTCTGGCGCCTGTTCGATCAGCGCCTGGAGCTGCGCCTGTCGGCGCGTTGGCGGCCCAATCTCCTCGACTTCGGGGGAGACCAGCTGGCGCACGGAGAGCTTCGGGTCGCCTGGCGCGTCACGCCGCGCACCGCGGCCTTCGTCTACGGAGGCGGGGCGTGGAACACCCGGCCGGAGCGCGCCATCGGCACCATGCTCTCGCGCGTTGAGGTCGGCTCAGGCTGGGTGGGGGTGGGCTTCGAGGGCATCGGCGGGCTGGCGCTCGGCGGCTCCGCGCGGCCGTAACGCTACTGGGTCTGGCCGGCGGTCAGCAGCGGCACCACCGCGTCGGGCGCGCTCGCCTTCACCACGATGTCGGTGATCACCAGGGCGCTGGGCGCGCGCTTGCCAGCT
>CALNBU010000388.1 GCA_937875615.1 uncultured Archangium sp. | reverse complement strand
CGATCTGCGCCGCGCAGGCATCGAGCCATGGGCCTGGGTGGTCAACAACAGCGTCGCAGCGACCCGCGTGCAGTCGCCATTGCTCAAGGCTCGGGCGGCGAAAGAGTTGCCATTCGTTGACGCCGTAGCCCGCGACCATGCCAAGCGATATGCGGTGGTGCCGCTGCTGGCCTCGTCGTTGGACGATCGCAGCCGGGCCCGGGCGCTGCGGCTCCAGCTGCCGAGGGTGCTGCGGCTCATCGCCACCCAGACCGCGTTCCAGGCGCTGCTGTTCTCCGACGCCCTGGCGGACCCGCAGCTGTACTACCGGGTGGGGCTGGCGCTCTCACAGCTGCACGACGAGCACCCCGAGCTGGAGGTGGACGCCGCGCGCGTGCTGGCCTCGCTGGAGCGCTGCCGGGCCCTGACGGAGTCGCTGCTGGAGCCCTATCGCGACGCGCGCGCGGCGCTGGGCGACGCCTCGTTGCTGACGCGCGCGCTGGGCGACCGGCTGGATCAGGCGATGGAGCTGGGGTTCTGGTTGCTCGGGCTGCGGCACGGTGGCTCGGCCATGCGTCGCGTCTACACGCAGCTGGTGGGCAGCGACGCCCGGCGGCGCGCCTGGGCGCTGGAGCTCATCGACAACGTGTTGTCGGGCAACGAGCGCGAGGCCATCTCTCAGGCGGTCGACGCCAACCACCGGGCGCTGCCCATCGGGGCGAAGCTCCGGTTCGCGCAGCACCTGCAGGCGCTGTGTCGGGCCGACGACGACGTGGTGAAGGCCTGCGCGCGCCAGGTCGCGCGGCGGGTGAAGGTGTGGAGCCAACCCTGGCGGGAGGACGACATGAATGAGCTGACGGTGAAGAAGCTGTTCGCGCTGGAGGGCGTGGAGATCTTCGCGCGCAGCGACGTCGATGATCTCGCGGCGGTGGCGGCGGTGGCGCGCGAGCAGACCTACGCCAGGGGCGAGCAGGTGTACGCCGAGGGAGACCCGGGCGACGCGCTGTACGTCATCGTGGAGGGCGAGATGCGGGCCCGGCGCGACGGCGAGGTGGTGCTGTCGATGACCGCGCGCGAGAGCTTCGGGGAGACCTCGCTGTTCGACGGCGCGCCCAGGGTGAACGAGGTGGTGGCGGTGAAGGAGAGCCGGGTGTTGATCATCGACCGGCGCGACTTCCTCGACCTGCTGGCGGATCGCCCGGAGCTGCTCTCGGGCATGTTCCGGGTGCTCTCCAAGCAGCTCAAGTCGATGGTGGTGGAGGTGGCGGCGCGGCGCTCCACGACCAGCGAGGTGCAGGTCATCGCCGGCCCACCCATCGCCGACCCTTGATAGCGTTCCTGGTCTCCACATGAAGACTGTCGCCCTCATCTCGCGGCCGAAGAAGGAAGAGGCCGTCACCCTGGCGAAGGAGCTGCTCTCCACCTTCACCGATCGTCGCTTCCTCGTAGAGCCGCACCTGGCGTCGGAGCTGGGGATGACGGCGTCGACCGACGCGGAGCTGGCCGAGGCGGAGCTGGCGGTCATCCTCGGCGGCGACGGCACCTTGATTCACGGCGCGCGGCTGCTGCGGGGGCGACCGGTGCCCATGGTGGGCGTCAACCTGGGCTCGCTGGGGTTCATGACCGAGGTCACGGTGGGCGAGGCCGTGGACACGCTCCGACAGGTGTTCGACGGCAAGGCCACGCTCGACTCGCGCATGAAGCTCGACTGTCGGCTGTACCGCGAGGGGAAGCTGCTGCTCGAGGACGAGGTGTTGAATGACGTGGTCATCAACAAGAGCGCGCTGGCGAAGATCGCCGCGCACGAGACCTGGCTCGACGGCGCCTTCGTGGCCAACTACCTCGCCGACGGCGTCATCTTTTCTACGCCCACCGGCTCGACCGCCTATTCGCTCTCGGCCGGCGGGCCCATCGTTCACCCCTCGGTGGACTGCGTGGTGGTGACCCCCATCTGTCCGCACGCGCTGACTCAGCGGCCCATCGTGGTGCCGGGAGATCAGCTCCTCTCGGTGCGGCTCACGAGCGATCTGCAGGACGTCTACCTCACCATCGATGGTCAGGCCGGGCAGGCGCTGCAGAAGGGCGACCGGGTGGAGGTGCGCAAGTCCTCCAACCGGGTGCTGTTGGTGCGCAACCTGAGCCGCGACTACTTCTCCATTCTCCGGGCCAAGCTGCACTGGGGCGAGCGCTGAACGGGCGGTCATCAAGTGCTGGGCTGACGCCCGGTTTCTAAGGTACAGCTCGGCCGCCATGGCCATGCCCCGTCCGCCGCAACTCGAAGCCGCGTTTCAGCAACTCACCCAACTGCTCACCGAGGCTGCGGGTCGCCCCGTCGATCTGGTGAAGGAGAGCTGGCCGGAGGTGGAGAAGGTGGTCATCAAGGTGCTCGGCGGGGCCTTCTCGACGACGCGCCCGGAGCATCAGCTGGTGGCCCTGGGGCTGGCGGCGGCGTTGGGCGAGCGCCTGCACGCCGACCACCAGGCCTTCTGGTTCCCCTACCGGGAGAGCCCGGAGGGCGCGTCGCTCGGCTTCCCCGAGACGCTGGTGATGCTGGCGCCCTTCGGCGCGGCCGTCGACGCGCTGGCGCACGGCAGCCTGGCGCGGCTCGATGAGCTGACGAAGACCATCCGCACCTCGCTGGCGCAGGCGAAGTTCGGCGGCGCCCAGCCGGTGCGGCTGACGCCGGAAGACTACATGCGGCTCTTCGACCCCGGCTTCGTGCAGCTGGTGGCGGTGGACCCGGCGAAGCTGAAGACGGCCTTCGCGTTGACGCCGGAGCGCGCCGCGTCCGAGCTGCGCGACGCCATCAACCGCGCGCCGAAGCTGCCGGCGGAGGCCAAGAAGCAGCTCGACGGCCAGCTGGTCTCGGCGGTGGCCCGGCTGGAGAGCGGGAAGCCGGTGGTGGCGTCGGCGGCGCGGGCGCCCCGGGTGGTAGAGACGGTGGGCCTGCTCTATGCCGCGACGCAGAGCACCGGGCCCGCGGCGGAGGAGTTCTGGACGGAGATGGTGATGCCGCTGCTCTTCACCGGCGTGCCGCAGGCCTTCCCGCCGCTGGACACCGACGAGCTCGAGGCGGCGAAGTCGGGCGTCGACCCGCTGTTCCTCTTCCTCGACGTGGTGCCGCACCAGTTCAAGTCGCCCGACGAGGAGGGGCTGTTGGGGGCGTTCCCCGGCAGCACGCTGGCGGTGCCGGCGCCGGAGTTCCGGGAAGCGCAGGCGCCCCGGCTCATCAAGGTGGGAGTGGACGCCATCAAGCCGGCGCTGCAGGTCTTCGACGCGCAGAAGACGCGCGACGCGGTGACGCGCTTCGGGGCGTACCTGAAGGAGAAGGGTGGGGCCAGCCAGGGGCCGGCGCAGGGCGCGGAGGAGGCGAAGATGATGCTCGACGCCGCGCTGACGCTGCTGGGAGATCTCCAGGCCGCGGTCAAGGACGGCCAGGAGCTCTACGTGCGGCGCCTGACCGAAGCCGAGGCCTCGTCGGAGGCCGCCCTGTCGCTGGTGCGGCAGGCGCTGTCCGCGCCCCGCATCATCCTGGCGACCTGACGCTCGCGGTGCGGCTCAGCGCGCGGCGACGGGCTCGGCCTGCTCGGCGCCGGCGCGGGCGATCAGCTGCTCGCGGGCCTCGGCCGACAGCTCCACCACCGTCCAGTGCCCGTCGTCGCCCAGCGCCAGCGCGCTGTTGGCGGTGAGGGTGCCGGAGTCGAGGAGCTCTTCGAGCTCGGCGCGGGCGATGGCCTGCTCCGGCTCGCCGAGCTTCTTGAACTGCGGGTGCGACTCCAGCGCGTACATGGTGGAGAGCGCGTCGGGAGGATCGACGAAGGGGAAGTTGTCGCCGAGGAAGACCACCAGCAGCGCCTGGATGGGGAAGGTGGCGAGGTCGATGACCGCGGTGAGAGGCAACAGGAAGATGCCGGTGCCCTTGCGGTCGACGTAGGCGGGGCGCCGCACGGACATCCCGAGGAACGAGCGGTCGACGAGGCGCGAGAGCATGCAGCCCTGCGCCAGCGTGGCGGCGATCAACGAGACAGTGATGAGGCGGACGATGCGGCTCTTCATGGGCGCTCCTTGGGCAATCAGCGAGATCCGATTTTGACGATCACTTCGGGGTGGGATCAAGCAATTCGCCGACTGAGACAGGGCGCTACAGCCTGCGTCAGGACCACACCAGATGCAGCGCGGCGGTGGGCGGCGCGGCGCGGAGCGCGCTCATGGCGGCGTGGAACTCGGCGGCCACGTCTTCGAGGTCGAGCTGCGAGGCCAGCGCCTCGGGCGGCTCCGGCGCGACGTAGAGGCGCTCGGCGAGGAAGGCCGCGCGCCCGTCGGGAGGCAACACGCCGGCGTCGAGCAGCTGTTGCGCGCGCCGAACGTCACCCAGGCGGGCGGCCAGCAGGTTGTCGCGCACGAAGCGCCGGGCCTCGTCGGCGAGCGCTGCGGGCCAGCGCAAGGTGCCGATGATCTGCTCGCCGCCGTCGCGTTCGCGCAGCAGCAGGGTGAGGCAGCTGGGCGTCATCCGAAGGAGAGGCGGGCGATCCACGGGGGCGTGGGCAGCGCCTTGAGGGTGAGGAGATCATCGAGCAGCGCGCGCATGCCCGGCTTGAGGTGATGGAAGGCCACGCCGACCCGGGGCGGCAGCGTGTCGGAGACGCGGCTGCTGACCGCCCACACCACCTGGCCGGTGGCGGTCAGCACGCCGGTGGTCAGCTTGACGTTGATGGAGAACGGGGCGCCCACCTTGACGTGCCGGGGCAGCGACTCGGCTTCTACGTCGACGCCCACGCCGCCCGAGGAGATGTCGCGCAGCCGGTAGGAGGGCGCGCCCGCCTTGTCTTCGGTGGCCCGCACGTGCAGCGGGATGCGCGGCGCGCGGCGGTGCTTGTCGTAGCGGGAGGTCTCGAAGATGCGCTGGATGACGGCGTCGAGGCCGGAGCGGCTCTGCGGGGGCTCGTAGCGGATGTGCAGCGCGTGGTTGCCGGGGGACACCTCGGTGACGGTCAGCACCGTCCCGTGCACCTCCACCACCGCGTGTACGCCAGGCGAGCGCAGCTCGAAGATGAACTGCGTCCCGACGGGGAGTGGCTTGCGGGTGTCAACGCGCACGCCTCCCCGGCCGACGCTCTTGGTCAGCTCTCCGAGCAGAGACTCCGGTGTCTTGTACGACACCCTGAGGCGAACTGGCGTCACAAATAGCCCAAATTACTCATGTTTCAGCCCCGATTGGCCTCAGCGAGAGAGGGAGGGAGTGTAGCACAGTTCGCTACCACAGGCGCGTTGCGGTTTCTTGACCGCATCGTCACACGCCCCTAATTTCGGTACAAAGTGGCAGTAAGTGGTATTTAGTGGATCAGGTTCCCTCACCGTGGTGGATCAACGCACACATGTTTCGCGGGGTGTACGAGCATCAGATCGACGCCAAGGGGCGGACCAGCTTCCCGGTGAAGCTGCGGGAGACGCTCGTCGGCGGGTACGACGATCGGCTCATCGTCACCACGGCGCTCGACGCGTGCCTGCACTGCTACCCGGTTCGCGAGTGGGAACAATTCGAGGCGGGGCTGGCGCGGCGCAACCCCATGGAGCCCGGCGTGAAGGCGCTGTTGCGGCTCTACGTGGCCCCCGCGCAGGAGCTGCAGCTCGACAAGCTGGGCCGGGTGTTGATCCCGCCGTCGCTGCGGGCGCACGCGGGCCTGGAGAAGGACCTGGTGTGGGCGGGCATGGTGAAGGTGATCGAGCTCTGGTCGAGAGACGGCTGGGCGCAGGCGCAGGCGTCGGCGCGCGATCAGGCCGACTCCGCGGATCTCATGCGGGTGCTCTCTGAGCTGAGGCAGTCGTAGGCGACACGATTTTCGAGGGGAAAACGAACGTGAGTGAGTTGATGAAAGAAGGGGCCTTCGACGCGGTGAGCGGCGCTACAGCCACATCGCGCATCATGACCATGGTGCTCGAGGGGGAGCTCGATCGGCACGAGGCGGCCGACATCTGTCGCATGCTCTCGCAGCTGGCGCTCGACGGGACGGTGGAGGTGGTGGTCGACTTCGACGGCGTCTCGCACCTCGACTACCGCGGCGTGCCGGGGTTGGTGGCGCAGGCCGAGGCGCTGCGCGCGCGGGGCGGAGATCTCAAGCTCTCCGGGCTCTCTCCCTATCTCCACGCCATCTTCCGCAGCGCCGGGGCCCACGCCGCCTTCGACTACTTCGCCGACAGCGGCGAGGCGCGGCGGTCCTTCGAACGCGGCGTTCTCCTCTACGGGTGACGTCATTTCCTTCGTCCACCAGACCGTGCTCCTGCAGGAGGCGGTGCAGCTCCTCGACCCACGAGAAGGCGCGTTGATCATCGACGGGACACTCGGCGGAGGGGGCCACACGGAGGCGCTGCTGGAGCGCGGCGCCCGGGTGCTGGGCATCGACCGCGACGCGCGCGCGCTGGAGGCGGCGGCCGCGCGGCTGGCCCGCTTCGGCGAGCGCTTCACCCCGGTGCAGGGCGAGTTCGGAGAGGCGCTGCGGTTGGCTGGCGCGGCCTCCGTCGATGGCCTGCTGCTCGACCTGGGCGTGTCGTCTCCGCAGCTCGACGTGGCGGAGCGCGGGTTCTCGTTCATGAAGGCCGGGCCGCTCGACATGCGGATGGCGGCCGACGGCGAGACCGCCGCGGAGCTGATCGCCCGGGTTCCAGAGCAGGAGCTGGCGGACCTCATCTACGCGTACGGCGAGGAGCGTTTTTCCCGGCCCATCGCCCGACAGCTCAAGGCGCGCCTGCCCCGCACCACGCTGGAGGCGGTCGAGGCGATCAAGGCGGCGGTGCCCCGGCGGGCGTGGCCGAAGGAGCTGCACGTGGCCACCCGCACCTTCCAGGCGCTGCGCATCGCGGTGAACCGCGAGCTGGAGCAGCTCGACCGGGCGCTGGGCTCGCTCGACGCGCTGCTGAAGCCCGGGGGGCGGGCGGCCATCATCAGCTTTCACTCGCTCGAAGATCGGGCGGTCAAGCGCGCCTTCCGCGCGCTCTGTGGCGAGGTGGACGACAGCGCGCTCCGGGGCCTGCCGGTGGCGAAGGCGGCGCCACGCTTCCGGGCCTTGTCGAAGAAGGCCGTGATCGCCTCCGAGGCTGAGTCCAGGGACAACCCGCGAGCCCGCAGCGCGAAGCTGCGTGGCGTGGAGAAGCTGTCATGAGTGTGGTGCTCGAAACGCGCAACAAGGGAGCCATCTCGCTCTCGGTGATTCTGCTGGAGATCCTCCCCGCGGCGGTGGCCGTGCTGCTCCTGGCGGCGGTCGGGGTGGTGCACGTCACGTCGCGGGTGATGGTGGTGCGCCTCGGCTACGAGCTGTCGAGGCGCGACGCCCAGGCGCTGGAGCTCCAGCGCGCCAACGACGCGCTCAAGGTGGAGATCGCCGCGCTGACCTCGCCCGCCAAGCTGGCGCCGGTGGCGAAGGAGAAGCTGGGCATGCAGGTCCCCGCCGTCGTGATCACGGTGAAGCGCTGATGCGAGATCTCAAGGCGATGCAGCCGATGGACGCGCCCTCGAGGTGGATGCGGCTGCGCGTGATGTTGCTGGCCTGCGTCTTCTTCGCGCTGCTGCTTGGGGCCTTCGCGCGCGCCGTCAACCTGCAGGTGCACCAGAAGGATCGGCTCAAGGCCTTCGCCGAAGATCAGTACGTGCGCACCATGGACGTGCCCGCGCGCCGCGGAGAGATCGTCGATCGGCGGGGCGTCACCCTGGCCTCGTCGGTCGCGGGCGTGAAGGGCCCCCAGCCGGGGCTGACCGGGCTGGACGCGTTCGTCGCCTGGCTGCGGGCGATGCACTCCGTGCTGCTGCCGGGCGTGGTCCTGGTGCTGGTGCTCGCCACCGTGTACTGCACGGTCGCGGCCTTCCTGTGGAATGGCCGCACCCTGGGACGGTTGCTCCTGGGCCTGCGGTTGGTGGACACCCATGGCATGGCGCCCACCCCGGGCCGGGCCATCTTCCGGGCGCTGCTCGCCGGGCTTTCCTTCGTTCTCTTCCTGGGCGGGTTCTGGATGGCGCTGTTCGACCGCCGCGGGCAGACGCTCCATGACAAGCTGACGTCCACCTTCGTCGTCCAACCGAGCTGAAACCGGCTCATTGTGCCTTGCGGCCGCGGCCGTAAGATGCCGCGGCCTTCATGCCTTCGCGTCTTGCCCAGCACCTCGTCTCGCGCGCCCTCCTGACCCAGGAGCAGGCCGGGGACTTGTTGCGTCAGCATCAGGCCCAGGGTGGCCACCTGGACACCGCGCTCCTGGAGCGCGGCCTCTCCGAAGCGGACGTCCTCGCGATGATGGGCGAGGTCTCCGGCTTCCGGCCCGTGAACCTGGTGGACTTCGAGCCCAAC
>CALNBU010000387.1 GCA_937875615.1 uncultured Archangium sp. | reverse complement strand
AGGTGAGCGCGACGGGGCCGAGGAGCGCCGCGCTGCTGGCGCGCTGGCTCAGCCTTGCAGGAATGGCAGCAGCGCCGAGGTGACGCGCTCCGGTTGCTCCGACTGCACGAAGTGGCCGCAGCCCTCGATGGGCGCCACCTTCAGCCGGGGCGCCCACTTCTCGGTGCCCGGCACCAGCGCGTCGTAGCCCAGCGCCGCGTCCTCCATCGCCCAGACGAGCAGCGTCTCCACCGCGATGGGCGGGTAGTCGGGCGGACGACCGAAGAGGGCCTGACGCATCATGGTGCGGTACCAGCCGAGCATGGCCGAGGCGGCCCCCGGCTTCTGGACGCCGTCGCGGAAGGGCCGCAACTCGGCTTCGTCGCGGAAGCGTGAGCGGTCGACGGCCATGCCCTTGAGCGAGCGCACCACCGCGCCGCCGTCGTTCCGGGTCAGCACCCACTCCGGCAACCACGGGAGCTGGAAGAAGAACATGTACCAGCTCTTCCTGAGCTGGGCGGCGTTGCGCTCGTGGCGGAGCACCTGCGCGAAGCGTGCCGGGTGCGGACAGTTGAGCACCGCCAGCCGCGCGACGTGCTCCGGGCGCCGGGCGGCGAGGTGCCAGGCCACCGCGCCGCCCCAGTCATGGCCGACGATGCTCGCCGGGCCGGGCTGCACCGCGTCGATCAGCTGGCAGACGTCGTCGGCCAGGGTGTCGAGATCATACGGGCCGTGTTTCTCGGTCTCGTTGTAGCCGCGGAGATCCGGGGCGATGACCCGGAAGCCGGCGGCCGCCAGGGGCCCGAGCTGATGCCGCCACGACCACCAGTTTTCGGGGAAGCCGTGCAGCAACACCACCAGCGGGCCCTCACCCAGCTCGACGTAGTGCATGCGCAGCGAGCGCAGCTGCACCATGTGGTGGCGCACGGGCAGCGCGTCGGGCGTCACGCGATGGGCCTGACGGTGAGGCGCAGTTGCTCGTCGATGGACACCAGGGAGTCCTCCGGCACCTCCTGCCAGGGCTGGTCGGGCAACAGGGGCTCGCTGGCGATGGAGGCCAGCTCATCGCCCGCCGTGGCGAAGAGGGTGCGCTCGCGGCGGGGGGCCCAGAAGCGCCGGCCGTCGCCCACCACGAAGTTCATCGCCGAGCGCTTGCCCTCGCCGGACGCGTCGCAGATCGCCTCCGCGGTGCGGAACACGCGGGCCAGCGCGTCGCCGACGTCGTCGGTCTGCTTCATGTAGGTGCGGAAGAGCGCGAAGCAGCGCTCGGAGTCGGTCTCTCCGCGCAGCGCGGTGAGGTACTCGGGCGCGATCTGCGCGTCGAAGGCCTCGCGCACCTGCTCGAAGTTCTTGAGCGTGCCGTTGTGCATGAATACCCAGCGGTCCGCGGCGAAGGGGTGGTTGTTCCGCGCGTGGATGGTGCCCACCGACGCCAGGCGGATGTGCACCAGCATGGCGTGGGTCTGCTCGTGGCCGCGCTCGTCGAAGCGCAGCGAGTGCTCCGCCGACTGGATGTCGTGCTCCAGGTGATGGCCGGCCTCACGGAAGGTGGCGATGCCCCAGCCGTCTTTGTGCTCGGCGGCCAGGGCGCGGAGCCGATCGAACGCGGGGCGGACGCTCAACGGTCGGGTCGAACGGATGGCGAAGATGCGACACATCGCGCACACCTTGTAGTGCATCTCTTGCGCCTCGGCACCCGGTGTGAGCCCCCCCAGAAGGAAGAGGGCGGGGAAATGTTGCTTCTCGCACCGCGGTGAGCGTCTAGACTTCCGCGCGCCGTGCCGATGCTCAGCAGTTTCTTTGCGATCTACACCAATGGCGTGGGGCTGACGGACGGCTTCCCCACGCCACCGGGCGCCGACGTGTTCCTCTCGGAGCTCAGCGCGGCGCAGCTGCCGGGCCCGCACGACGAGCTGTTTGGCCCCCACGCGGCCGCGTTCGCCCGGGCGAAGTTCAAGCGTGGCTTCCTGCTGGGGTTCCGGCGGCCGCTCAAGGGGCGCTCCGAGCCCTTCTTCGAGCAGGTGCGCGCGGCGGTGTTGGCCGCGACCTCCGGGGTCAAGGGCTGGGCCCTCGACGTGCTGCGCCTGTGGCCGTTCCCGCTGGCCGACGCGGAAGAGGCGCTGCCCGAGCACCTGCTGGCGGAGGATCTCTTCTCGGTGGCCTTCTCCGACATGGGCGATCACGGGGTGCGCGGAGAGACGGTGGGCCTCGCCAAGCTCGGCGCGCGGGAGATCTCCTTCGTGTTCGGAGACCGCTCGTTGACGGAGGAGGCCACGCTGATGTGTGGGCACCTCGCCGACTGGCTCCTGGAGCACAACAAGCGGGTGGAGCACGGCGCCTCGATGTCGCTGGGTTTCGACCGGCTCTCGTTCTCCGCCGTCGATGGCGGCGCCGCGGGGCCTTCGCGGGGCTGGCACCCGCCGTTGATCCAGAAGCTG
>CALNBU010000386.1 GCA_937875615.1 uncultured Archangium sp. | reverse complement strand
CCTCGCCGCCGCGCACCTCGCCCACCACGATGCGGTCGGGGCGCAGACGCAGCGCCGACATCAGCAGGTGGCCCATGGTCACCTCGCCCTTGCCGAACTTGTCGGCGGGCCGCGACTCGAAGGGCACCAGGTGCGCCTGCTGCAGCTGGAGCTCCGCGGAGTCTTCGATGGTGAGGATGCGCTCGTCGTCGGGGATGAGGCCCGAGAGGATGTTGAGCAGCGTGGTCTTGCCGGAGCCGGTGCCGCCCGACACCACCATGTTCAGCTTCACCCGCACCGCCGACTCGATGAGGCGCACCATCTTCGGGGTGATGGAGCCGAACTTCACCAGGCTGTCGGGGGTCAGCTTGTCCTTGAAGAACTTGCGGATGGAGACGGTGGTGCCGCGCCGGGCGATGGGCGGGATGACGATGTGGATGCGGCTCCCGTCGGGGAGGCGCGCGTCGAGGCGCGGGCGCTCGTCGCTGAGGATGCGGCCCACGAACTGGGCCATGTTGCGCGCGGCGCCCAGCAGCCCCTCTTCCGAGAAGACGGCGTCGGTCTTCGTCAGCTGGCCCTTGCGCTCGATCCACACGTCGGTGGGGCCGTTGATCATGATCTCCGAGACGTTCTCGTCGTCCAGGTATGGCAACACGGGCTTCAGGAACGCCCGGAGCGACTCTGAGTACATCGACATGGTGCCCGGGATGCTACCGTACCTTGCATGGCCACGAAGAAGGTCCGCACCCCCGCGAAGAAAAAAACCGTCGCGAAGAAGCCGAAGTCACCCCCGAAGCAGCCGCTGACGCCGCGCGTGGTGGACGCCGCTCCGGTGCTGCCCTTCGAGGTCGATCCGCGCGCCATCGAGCAGTCGCTCAACAAGCTCAAGGAACAGGTGGTCTCGCTGGCGAAGAAGGGGCGCTACACGAAGGTGCGCTTCCGCTTCCGCGGCAAGCAGCTGCTGCCCGACATCCCGCTGGCGGCGGTGGTGGCGGTGGAGGGCGCGACCTTCTACTGGGCGGGCGCCCTGCGCGCCCTGCTCTTCACCGTGGCCGGCCGCGCGCTCATCGACGTGGAGCTGGTGAACGACTCCGAGCGCAAGCTGGCCGAGGGCAAGGCGGCGTTGCTCTCGGGCGACCTCGACGAGGCGCTGGTGCACTTCCACGCCGCGCTCGACATGGACGACGCCAACCCGGCGGTGCACCTGAACCTCGGCATCGCGCTCAAGCTCAAGGGCGACCGCGAGGGCGCGCGACGCGCGTTGCAGCGGGTGCTGAAGCTC
>CALNBU010000385.1 GCA_937875615.1 uncultured Archangium sp. | reverse complement strand
TCCAGGCGCGGGCGGCGTCGCTCAAGGGCAACGCCCCGGCCTTCACCCGCCAGCAGTCGACGGCGACCTCGTCGCCCCGGTTGCCGCAGGTGCCGAGCATGGCCGCGGCCCGCGCCAACGCGCTGGGCGCGGTGAAGCAGGCGCTGGTGGGAGAGATGGCGCGCGCCGAGCGGCCGCCAGACGCCTACTCGCTGCTGCGCGACGCCCGGGAGAAGGGCGTGTTGTTCGTCGAGGACGCGCTCCGCGACGACTACTCCGAGGAGCGGGAGGACCCCGAGCTGGCCGCCGCCGTCGAAGAGTGCATTCGCCTCTGCTTCGGGGTGCGCGGCATCCACCGCATCGGTCCGGGGCACAACGACCGGAGCGAGCCCATCATCGTGGTGTCCGTCTCCGCCGGCTTCTCGGAGGCCTCGTTGGCGGCGGTGCCGCCGAAGGTGCATCGCTTCGCCACGCTGGTGGCCATCCCCTTCGAGCTGCTGCCGTTGAAGCGTGACCGGCCATGAGCGACGAGCTCGACGTGCTCATCATCGGCGCCGGGCTCTCGGGCATCGGCATGGCCAGCCACCTGGCCCGGGCGTGCCCCTCGAAGCAGGTGGCGCTGCTCGAGCGGCGCCGCAGCGTGGGCGGCACGTGGGACCTCTTCCGGTACCCGGGCATCCGCAGCGACTCCGACATGCTCACCTTCGGGTTCGACTTCCGCCCGTGGACGGGGTCCAGCACCCTGGCGGCCGGTTCGACCATCCGCGCCTATGTCGAGGACACCGCGCGCGAGTACGACGTCGCCCGGAAGATCCACTTCGGTCTCAAGACCGTGAGCGCGGCGTGGTCGAGCGAGACCGCGCGGTGGACGGTGGTGGCGGTCGACGAGGCCACCGGCGCGCAGCGCACCTTCACCGCGCGGTTTCTGATCGCCGCCACCGGGTACTACAGCTACGACGACGGCTACCTGCCGCGCTTCGAGGGGCAGGAGGACTTCGCGGGCCTGCGCGTGCACCCGCAGCACTGGCCTGAAGGGCTCGACTACCGAGGCAAGCAGGTGGTGGTCATCGGCAGCGGCGCGACGGCGGTGACGCTGGTGCCGGCCATGGCTGGCGTGGCGGGGCACATCACCATGCTGCAGCGCTCGCCTGGCTACGTGTTCTCGCTCCCGGGGAACGACACGCTCGCGCAGGTGCTCAAGAAGGTGCTGCCGGAGCGCTGGGTCTACCGGCTCGCGCGCTGGCGGAACCTGAAGATGCAGCGCTTCTTCTTCCGCTTCGCCCGCAGGTTCCCGGAGCGGGCGCGCCGCTTCCTGCTGAGGCAGGTCCGTCGTCAGGTGGGCGATGGCGTCGACATGGCGCACTTCACGCCGCGCTACGCGCCGTGGGACGAGCGCCTGTGCGCGGTGCCGGACGGAGATCTCTTCAAGGTCCTGCGCGCTGGCCAGGCCTCGGTGGTGACCGACGACATCGTCCGCTTCACCCGCAGCGGGGTGTTGCTCAAGTCCGGGCGGGAGCTCCCCGCGGACATCATCGTCACCGCCACCGGCCTCAACCTCCAGTTGTTGGGCGGGATGACGCTCACCGTCGACGGCCGCCCCTTCAGCCCCGAGGCCCACCTGACGTACAAGGCGGTGCTGGTGCAGGACGTGCCCAACTTCGCGGCGCTCTTCGGCTACACCAACGCCTCCTGGACGCTGAAGGTCGACCTCGCGGCGCGCTACCTCTGCCGGCTGCTCGACGCCCTCGACGCGAAGGGCGCCCGGGCGGTGACGCCGCGCGCGCCCGAGGGGCAGGTGCAGCCCGGCGAGAACATGTTCGGCGCGTTGAGCGCGGGGTACGTGAAGCGCGGAGAGCACCTGCTGCTGCGGCAGGGGCGCGCCGGGCCATGGCGGGTGACCCACGACTACGAGCAGGATCGCGCGATGCTGGGCGGAGCCGTGGTCGACGGCGGTGAACTGGAGTGGACATGAATCTGGAGACGAAGCTGCGCTCGCAGGTCGGAGCAGCCACCGGACGGGCGTTCGACGCCGCGCCGGTCATCAAGTTGAAGGGCGAGGCCTCGAGCCGCGCGTACTACCGGGTGGGGAGCCCGGGCGACTCCTATGTGGTGATGGTGATGCCGCCGGAGTCGCTCAAGGTGAGCGACGAGGCCAGCAAGGGGCCCGCTCCCACCGAGCTGCCCTTCGTCAACGTGCACCGGTACCTGAAGGCGCTGGGGGTGCGGGTGCCGGAGATTCTCCGCTTCGATGAGCCGGCGGGGATGATGGTCATCGAAGACCTGACCGACCAGACCTTCGAGGCGGCGCTGGCCGGCGGCGACCGGCGGAAGCTCTACACCCAGGCGGTGACGCTGCTGGCGTCGCTGCGCGCGCGCGCCGAGAAGCGGGCCGATGCGGGGTGCCTCGCCTTCACCCGCGCCTTCGACGAGGAGCTCTACGACTGGGAGCTCCATCACTTCCGGGAGTGGGGGCTCGAGGCCTGGAGCGGCCGCAAGCCCGAGGGCAGCGAACGCGCGGAGCTCGACGCCATCTTCCGGCGCATGGCGAAGGCGCTGGCGGCCGCGCCGCGGGGCTTCACGCACCGCGACTAC